>JBEBTM010000062.1:0-12935 GCA_040393745.1 Thermogutta terrifontis
AGTAATCTTTCCGATGCTTTGACGGCCATATCGACCGATGTTTCCTTCGGACCGGCGATCGGGCGGCGTTCAATGCCCAGCTTCCGAACGATTTTTTCTTCGGACCACCCACTGAAAAGACGGGAAAGCTCCGCATTTTCCAAGGTAGCTTCCGGCAGGTAAAACGCGATGCTTCGAATTTCGGCTTGGAAAGACATTGGACGTCCTGGAGCATTTCAAAGTAATCGACGAAAGAAGAGGGCGACGATGACAGAAATCGGCAAATTGTCACCATGCTCAGAAAGTATATCACGAGGACGGGGCTAGTAAAGGTGTCTGTTTTGTCAAAATGACGGTCGGTGATTCCTCAAGACAGCACATTTGTTGAAAAACTTACATGAACAAATGCAAAAACCGGCTCAACCGGTTTGATCGGTCTAATTCTTACACAAGACAACAACAGACGATTGGGAAGTATAAGAAAAACAGATAAAAAAACAGGTTGTTTTCTATGTATTTTCTTAAAGAGCATAAAACGACATATCTTTTTTGTGGTAAATGACTTATCGTTCTTTCGTCGCAGCTCTTTCTTTTTTCAACGCGATTGGCACGAAATGTGATAACTAGTATTTCATCAATGTTAGAACAGTGCCGATTGAGGTCCCATCAGGAAATTAGAGAAAAATTCAGGTTTATTACTCGAATTTGCACTGAAAGAGGTTACAATGATTTGCCGGAGGGCGGTTATTCCAACGACTTCCTCCCCGGCGGAAAGAGTCAGGTGAGCTATGTACTGGACAGCGAATGAAATGAGCCGCGTTTCGGTGATGGATTACTCCCAGTGGACAGACGAAGAGTTGCTTTCGGAATACCGTTCGACGCAGCACCGACCTGCTTTCGAAGAGCTCGTACATCGTTATGAACGGGAGCTCTTTAACTACCTACGCCACTATCTCGGCAATGCCGAAAGCGCGGAAGACGTCTTTCAGACGACGTTTCTGCAAGTTCACTTGAAATGTGAACAATTTGAGGAAGGTCGGAAATTTCGTCCTTGGCTGTACCGGATTGCAACAAATCAGGCCATCGATTTGCATCGCAAGACAAAACGATATCAGGTCATCAGCATCGATGAAACCTGCGAGAACGATTCCTCTTCCACCAGTTTCGCCGACTTGTTGCCGGGTAACGAGGTCGATCCCATGGTCGACGTGATGAATGACGAGCAGGCTGTCCAGGTCCGAGATGCCATTAACGAACTCCCTGAACTTTTGCGGCAAGTGCTTTACTTGGTGTACTTTCAGGGCATGAAATACCGCGACGCGGCCGAATCTTTAGGGATTCCCTTCGGCACGATCAAAAGTCGTCTTAATGCCGCCGTAAAAAAATTGAACAATCTTCTCGCGGACAACGTATAGAAGTCTGAGAGGATTTCTCCAAGGCCGATGGGAAGCTGTTGCTTGTTTCCCTCGGCCTTGCCCCTGTTTCCAGGGTTGATTTTGTTTCCCGTTTATGTCATAATTCCGCCTTGCTTTCGGTGACCGAAGTGGAGGCAGGGCACAATCCGCTGTGCTTTTGTTGACGGCAAAGACTCAGGTGTACGATGGGCGAACTGGATCGTGAAATGTTGCTGGGCTATCTAATGAATGCCTTGGAAGACGATGAAATGGCTTTGGTACAGCGTGAGCTGCTACGTTGTCCGAGGGTTCGTGAGCGATTGGCCGAACTGGAGAAGGAAATTTCACCTTTGGCCGTGCTGTACGGAAGCGTCGAGCCTCCGAGCGGTCTGGCGAACCGGACTTGTACCAATATCTGGTCGCTTGCTGATTGGGAGTCCGCCGAAGAAGGGCAAGAAGTGGATCCCGCTTCGGTTCCATCACCTCATTTCGACTCCACATCTCCCGAACATGGGGTTTGGAACCAGGAAAAAACGCGGGGGTTGGAGGAAATTCTAGCCGTTTCCCCCCGAGCGGCCATTGATGAAACAGGAGAGACGAAGCGACTTGTTCGCCGTACGACACGGAGCAGGCAGTCTATTAAGGTCGCTCCAAAAACCGAAAAGACGCCGGTTTGTCATCGTCGAAGTCGTTTGTTCGATCTAGCCGCTTCTGTAACCGTGGGAGTCTTAATTGCCGTCATTGCATTCCCCGCTCTCCAGTATGCCCGGTATCGGGTCGAGACAATGATTACGGAGGGCAAGCTGCGAAAGCTCAACCAGCATTATTCGCCCGTCGCTGACGATTCTTATATTGCGGCAAGTCAAGAAGACATCCCTTCGACCGTAAGTTTGAACCAGTCCGGTTGGCAGGAGGTTAATCCAAGTCGTTTACCCTTTCTTCTGGTCGGCGACCATTCCAGTCTCAACATCTCCGGTCCTTCCGACTCATCGGAAATGTCGGCCAATTCTTTCGGTGATTTCGAATCCATCTCAGGCTCGATCCCTCTGCAAGCCGATTCCACCCTGATTCGTAACAAATTGTCTTCACCGGGCTTGTCCTCGACAGCAATGTTTTCCCCTGTGAATCCGAACACGTTCTCTGAACCGATGCTCATGACCGACGTTCAAATGGGTTCGCAAGCCGGTCACGCCTCGACGGTTCAGGCGGCGTACGGACAGAATATTATCTTCCGCAACGGTCGGGTCTTTTTCCGGGTTTTGCCGGTTTTCGTGCCCCCCACTCCCATGGCTGCTGGCGGTCCGGGCCAGTGAGATTTTCGTTGCTCAGTCTCGGCGAATTTGGCACGCCGGCAACGCGGCAAGAAATTGGCGCCCGTAAGATTTCATGTGTATGCGTGGATCCAGGATAACGACGAGCCCCGTGTCTTTCCGAGTGCGAATGAGACGCCCGAAACCCTGTTTGAATTTCAAAATCGCCTGAGGTAATTGATATTCGCCAAAGGGGTTGCCTCCGCGCTGCCGGATGGCTTCGATTTTTGCCTCGATCACCGGCTGACTTGGGACCAGGAAGGGCAGTTTCGTAATAATGACATTCCGGAGAGCATTGCCGGGAACGTCCACTCCCTGCCAGAAACTATCCGTGCCGAACAATACGCCCCGACCGGATTCCTTGAACCGCCGTAGCATCTCGCTCCGCTGCGTGCCGTCTCCTTGGGTCAAAAGCGGCATGCGGTTCCGCGCAAGCCAAGGCGTCAGGTCCGAAGCAGTCTGTTTGAGCAGTTTATAGCTTGTGAACAAGACAAAGGCCCCGCCATCGGTTTCCCCAAGATACCGTTGGAGCATAGCTGAGTAAAACGAACGCAACGTCGATTCCGGGCCATCAGGTGACGGGGCCTGTCCCAGAATAACCAAAGTTGCCTGTCGTCGGTAATCGAATGGACTGCCCAGCGACAATGTATCCAATCCCGGCATGCCGATTTGGGTCTTGAAAAAAGCGAAAGAATCCTGTCGGGAGGACTTTCCCGCCGCGTTCTCCGTGGAAAGTGTCGCGCTGGTCATCACGATGCTGGGAATTTTGCCGAAAAGATGCTCCCGAAGAATGGGCCCAATATCAATGGGCGAGGCGCAAATTTCAACCCGGCTCCGGCCTCGCGCGGTCATAAACGACTCGATCCAGTAAACCGAATCGTCCTCAAGTCCTTGTTTACACCAGAGTTCAAGTTCTTCTTTCAACGCCAACATCCGGTCTCGGGCCGTGCGGTATTCCTGCCGTTCGTCGGGCTTTTCGATCCGCTCAACAACTTCCCGAAGCCGTTCACAGAGTTTGCGAATTCCTTCGGAAAGCCCGTTGTTGACAATGTCCGGTTGCCGAACCCGCCCATTACCGCCGGGATGCCGACCGAGCCAGCCGGAAAGATCCTGGAAAAACGTCTCGCAACGATAGAAGCATTCTTCAACAGCCTGGATCGTCGTCGAACCAAGTTCCAGCGGAACGTTGTCCCGCTCCATGAGCAGACCTTTTTGTGTCCGGGGATTGTAGAGTCGGTTCAAATGGTATTCAACCTGCCCCTGCGTGACGGAAAGCCCAAGATGGCTAGCTGCGACCGCTTCCATCGTGTGTGCTTCGTCGAAAACGAGCATGTCGTACGTCGGCAAAATGCTACCACCCTGGATGCGGATGGCCAAGTCGCTGAACAACAGGGCGTGGTTGACGACGAGAATCTGGGCATTGTCGATCCGCCGCCGGGCCTTGGCGTAGAAACATTTAAGGTAGAACTTGCATTTTCGCCCCAGGCAGTTGCCGGTTTCGCAACAGATTTCCGGCCAAAGCTCGCGATCCGGCTCGGGACTCAAGTCGGCCCGGGATCCATCCTCGGTCGTTTGGCTCCATTTCATCAAGCGTTCCAATTCCCGCTGTTTTCGGTCGTCGATCAGCGATGCTTGCTTGCGGTACACGGAATCGAGTCGCCTGAGACAGAGATAGTTACCGCGTCCCTTGACCAGAACGGCCGTGAATTCGAAGGGCAAAACGCTTCGCAGGAACGGAACGTCTTTCTCGATGATTTGTTCCTGCAAGCTGATCGTGTGTGTGGAAATGACCACGCGAGGCGGTCGGGGGACATCACCTTCGTGGCTGGAATCCCGGCCGCTCGCGGCTTCCTGGAGTAGCTCGTTCGGATTCCGGGATCGGGTCGGAAATTCGCCGAAAAATGGGTCTTCATCGTCATTATGAACCGGTGGCTTGTCGGGCGGATCGGCGTCATTCTGGTCGCTGGCGGTTCGCAGAATGGCTGGAATGAGATAGGCGAAGCTTTTACCCACACCGGTTCCCGCCTCGACAGCGAGGTGATGTCGCTTGAGAAAGGCGTCATTGACTGCCTCGGCCATGTCGAGTTGCTCTTGCCGGAGTTCGTAAGAGTCCAAGCGTCGGGCAATGGCTCCTTCTACGCCGAGAATATCCAAAGGCGTCAACATCGCTCCGTCTCCCATTAAGCCCGTCATTTTTCGGGCTATTCCACCTCGTCAAACAGCACTGACGAAAGATACCGCTCGCCCGCATCGGGCAGGATGACCACGATGGTTTTCCCGGCAAAGCGGGAATCGCCGGCCAATTTCGTCGCCACGGCAGCGGCTGCCCCGCTGGAAATGCCGCTCAATATGCCTTCTTCCCGCGCGAGCCGACGGGCGAAAGTGATCGCATCAGCGCTGGAAACCGTCTCGACTTGGTCGACGAGTTCCAGGTTGAGCGTTTCCGGGATAAAGCCGGCGCCGATGCCTTGGATTTTATGAGGTCCCGGCCGCAAGGGTTGACCGGCCAAATACTGTGAAATTACGGGACTTTCCGCCGGCTCCACGGCCACGGAGAGGATCGGTTTCCGTTGCGTTTCCTTGATGAATCGCGAGATCCCCGACAATGTGCCGCCTGTTCCCACGCCGGCAACGACCACATCGACACCACCATCGGTGTCGGACCAGATTTCCGGGCCGGTCGTTTCTTCATGCATCCGGGGGTTCACCGGGTTTTTGAACTGCTCCGGCGCAAAAAACTTGCCCGGATTCTCCGTAATGAGCTTCTCCATTCGTTGCAGCGAGCCGACCATACCGTCAGGGCCCGGCGTGAGAATCAGTTTCGCACCGAACATCCGAAGCACCTTGCGGCGTTCCAAGCTCATCGTTTCCGGCATGAGCAGCGTCAGGGGAATCCCCCGAGCCGCCGCAGCGTACGCCAGAGCGATGCCCGTATTGCCGCTGGTCGCCTCGATGATTTCCATGCCCGGCTTGAGGAGCCCTCGCTCTTCGGCGTCCCAGATCATGCCCGCCCCGATGCGACACTTGACCGAATACGAGGGATTTCGACCTTCGATTTTTGCCAAAACGGTCGTTTTTTTACCGTCGACAATCCGGTTCAGCTTCACCAAGGGCGTCCCACCGATGGAACGTGAATTGTCTTCAAAAACCCTGCCCATGATTCCAAGAGAGTTGAGGGTGAAACATCAACAGAACCCCGTTTCAGGCAGTTTTCATCGCCTCAGCCAGGATCTTCGATGTGCTTGGCCGCATGATCCGGGGGTCGACTTCCTTCCCCTGCAAAAGCGTATTGCGGACGTCTTTGCCCGAAATGAACACCGGCTTTTCATCGGTGTGGTTTTCCATCAAATCAACCCGACCGGCCGATTCATAATACGCGGCAAAACCCACGTTCAGCGGTTTGATTCGTAATTCGCCGTTGAGATGGTTGAAGATCTCCTGGGCATCGAAATCGCCCCAGATCGCCGTACCGTCGTGATAAGGCGCGTCAGCATGTTTTCGTCCGATAATCAAGTCCGTGAACCCGAAATTTTGCCGATAGATGGCGTGCATCACGGCTTCCTTGGGGCCTCCGTAGAACATCTTAATATCCAAGCCGAGCAGTAGAACCCGATCCGGTACGCTGCCGCCGACCTTTTTCCAGAGTGCCGCATCACTGTCGCCTTCGCCAAGCGAGCGGTTTTCGATCAGGGCTTCATAAGTTCTCATTCGAACGCCGGCGCTCACATCGTCGCCCTTGGTTTCACCGATCAACGGATTCAGGCATGCACCGGCGTTGAACCCCTGGCGGAGCAATTCTTCGAGCCCGTAAACCAAGGCATATTCATGAGCCCGGTGCAGCGGGTTCCGGGTCTGAAACGCCACGACACGCTGCCAGGCTTTCTGGTCAAGCAGCTTCCGAACTTCGTAGGGTGTAAGAACATATTGCCCGAAGGCCGGATTCTTCGGTTGGGGCAAAACCTGAATTGAACCGCCGAGCAGGAAGGACTTATCGGCGTCTTGCTTCAGGACCATGTCGGCACCAGGATGATCGGTCCTTTCGGTCAGGTAGACGCTCTTGAGATACTTCGGCTTATCCCAGGCGAACACGCTGGAAACGGCAAGCACGGCAACGATGTCGCTCTTGGAATTGACGATCGCAACCTCCTGGCCTGGTTTGATTTTGGCCGCGAGCTCTTCCGTAACCGGCAGGGATAACGGAATCGTCCAAGCGTATTTTTTGCCGTTGTACTCAATGACGGATTCGTCCAAGACCCGATTGTACGTCGCCTCGTCCATGGGACCGACGAGGGGGGAAAGGCCACCGTCACCGAAACGATAAACCGTGGAAAGGTCGGCATCGCTCACCGGAACCTTCGTTAACGTGGCGGCTTTGGCGAGGATGGAATCAATATCTTTGGATGCAGCAGTACGGTTAACCGGTTCGGTCAAGCCGCCATGGGGGGCGATCAAAGGCATGGTTGTTCGTTTGAAAGAGGTAAAAGCAAACATGAAAGCGACGAGAAAGTCGCAACGGAAAGGATTACATCTCGTCTACGGATATCAGGAAACCGCCGATGGAGATTCGTCGAAAGTTTCGGTTGCAGGCATGGTCAGGGGAGCAAGAAGCAGGGTGCCTCCGCCTTTCGTTTCGGCTTCCCGGATCAGGTCGGCGAACGTAATGCTATTCAGGTAATCCTGACGTCGCTGCTCGGCAACATCCCAAACCCGGTTAAGAACCTTCGCCGCCGCGGATTCGCCGCCGGTTTGGGTCAGTGTCCGCTTACCGCCACCAATGGGTCCGTCGACGATGTGCATGACCTGGCCGAGCGTGACGTCTTCCGGATGCTTCTTCAAACGGTAGCCGCCTGAGGCGCCGCGGGTACTTTCAACGATATCGGCACTCTTAAGCTGGAGCAAAATTTGGACCAGAAATCGCGGCGGAACGGAATGACGCTCCGCGATGTTTCGAATTCGGACCGGCTCAGTTGAATTTTGGTGGGCGGCCAATTCCATCACGGCGATACAGGCATACTCGGTTTTGGCGGAAATTTTCAGGGACATATCACCTCGACGAAGCGGGAAGGGCTAGAGGAAGAGAAGTGGGGGGCTTTCTTGGGGACGGTCTTAACGGTGATGCGTCCGAGAACTCGGATTTACCGTGAGTCCCCCAAGGAAAAAACCAACGCAGGCGGGGTGTCTTAAAAACGTTCTTAACGACTTACAGCAGCGGACTTAACGAAAGACGCTACCGACAAACGGCGGGAAACGCGAGCGCACAACCCCACGGCACCGGCAAAATGAACAACAGCCGACGAAAAAGTAGCCGAAAAGGCGATGGTGGGAGCGGCACAGAAACTACGGAACGATCAGGAACCGGATTCTGATGCGCCCTGTTCTTTCTTTTTCCGAATCATCGCCGAAAGGCGGGATTTTTTTCGAGAGGCCGCATTTTTGTGGATAAGCCCTTTAGCAGCGGCCTGGTCAAGCGTTTTGACGGCAAGACGAAAGAGAGACTCCGCCTGAGTGAAGTCACCGGTGCTGACGGCTTTAACGACGTTCTTGCATCGATTTCGAATGTAGGACCTCCGTGCCCGGTTGGCATCCCGGGTCGCGATATTCTGGCGAAGTCGTTTTTTAGCGCTCTTAATGTTCGGCATAGCAATTGATTCTGAAAATTGATCCTAAAGAAAGGGTTGGCATTATTCTCAAACCCGCCCATGTTTCGAAACCACGAAACGCCTAGGCCGGGAAATCTCTCGGAAGGGAACCCTAATTTTGACGTTTTTGGGCAACTTTGTCCAGTAGCTCCCCCAAGTCTTTATAGGAAAAATCGATTGTGGCCAGTTGAAGCCCGTATTTTTCGGCCGTTTCGTAATCTTCCAAAGCCATAGCAAGCTTCACGGCCAGATACAGGGCCTTCTTTTTATTCTCCGATTCATTGGAAAGGGCTTCGATGGCTTCCTGATAGTGGGTCATCGCCAGACGGTACTGCTTGATCTGCTGGAAGCACTGCCCCAGGGCCAAGAGACAATCGCCCTTGCGTGACAGGTCGGCTTTCGCCAGTTGAAACTCTCCAATGGCTTCCTTAAACTGCTTTTGCTGCTGAAGTAAGATGCCGTACTCGTAATGGTAACCGGAATGATTAGGATGGTGCTTGATCCGATGAGTAGCCAGTTCCAGGTTTTTTTTATCGTACTCCTCCTTGGTCTGATAAAACTCGTTTTTGGTCGATTCCTGTCGTGTTTTTTCGAATTCTTCCTTCAGCGAAAGAACTTTCGTATGCAATTTCTGCTTCTGCGTGTCGAGAAGCCTTTCGACCATGTCGGATGCCCCTTCGGAAATTTCGACGACCTTGACGTAGTACTGTTCGGATTTCTCGTAATCACCGTTCTGGTAAAAATGTTGGGCCAATTCGATGTAATTGGCGATGTCTTTCGGGTTCTTTTTGATGCGTCGCTCAACCTGTTCGAGGTAACTGAGCTTGCGACCCATGGCGTCTTCGTCGTCGGCAATGGGACCGCCCTGGTTCTGGGCCGCATCGCGGATCTGATTGGAGTCGCCTGAGCTGTATTTGCCCTTATGGATCGTCTTGAGCGTCTCAATATCGTTGAAGAATTTTTTTGCCTCTATGTCGCCCGGCCTGGCCTTCAAGATACGAATTACGCAAACTTTCGCCTCATCGAAAGCGGCAATGTCGCGGAGAGCGAAGGCGCAAATTCGGTTCGCTTCGACGTTATTCGGGTCGGCCTCAACGGCGGCACGGAAATACTCGACGGCGACGTCGCCGTGCCCCAATTCCTCACAGGCGGCCCCGGTGGAAAGCAGGGCATCGACATCCCAAGGATTCGCCTTCAAGGCATCGATTCCCGCCTTGAAAACTTGGTCTGGCTTTTTCGAGCCCGCCGCTTTTTTTGCCGATCCGGAGAGGAAGGAAAACACGCCTTTTTTCTTCTTGTCCCCGTATTTTCTTTTGAGATTGGCAAGAAACGTCTTAAGATAGATCACGTTCCCCGGATCGCCAAGTACGCATTGCGTGAACATTTCGTTCGCGTAATCGAAGCTGGCGATGGACATCTGCTTGTTGCCGTGCGCAAACAACTGCTGGAGTTTTTCTCGTTCTGCCGGCGAAATAGCCGAGTCGCTGGGATTCGTGCTCATAGGAAGGACGACAATAAGGTTGGATTCGACGGGTGAATATCGGCCCTGCCGGGCCACTGCGGGAGGAGTCCACAGAAAAAAAGCCGGATGTCCCCTGCTCAAATGGAGGGCTCGGTCTACAATGGCGTTTGCTTTGGCGATCCGAGGTGTGCACGGAACCCCACCGGTGTCATTATCTCCATTTTTGTCGTTTTTGCAAGAGAATCCCGAATGATTTCTTACACACTACTACGTTTTGTCTGCCGGGCACCATTGGCTTTCATTGCGATCCTCTTGGGCGGCTGTTGTAACCAAGGGGATCCTACCGAAACGAATGTCCGCCGTGTTTCCGAGCCGATGAGGCTCGTCTCATCAACTCCAAGCACCACGGAGATTCTGTTCGATATCGGCTTGGGTGACAGGATTGTGGGTGACAGCCCGTTTACGATGTATCCACCGGAAGCGAAAAAAATCGAAAAGATCGGAGGACTCTACGACAAAAACCGTGAAAAAATCGCGTCACTTAAACCGGATCTCATCGTTTGCCTGGTCGATGAAACCGATTTTAGGCGACAAATGAACCAACTCGGGATCGAAGTTTTACCCGTCGACCACCGCAGCTTGGAGGGGGTTTATCGGTCTTATGAACAAATCGGCGAACGTTTCGGCGGAGACATCCGGAAAAAAGCCACGGAACAACGGAACAGATTTCGGGAGAGGATGGATACCTTATCCCATCGTTCCGTCGGCAAAAAAAACGTTCGCGTCATGCTTTGTATCGACAGACCTCATGGCACAGGACGGGTGCAGAACCTGTTTATTGCCGGGAAAGATCCATTTTACGGAGATCTCATTCGCCTAGCCGGCGGTGAGAACGTGGGAGCGATCGCGGAACAAGCGTTTCCATCGGTGTCATACGAAGGCATGATCGAACTCTCGCCGGAGGTTGTCGTGGAATTAATGACCGGCGAAGGCACGGTCTCGTCCACGGAAATGAGCGACGAAGAAAAAGATCGGCGAGTTCAGGCCGCTTTGTCCGACTGGGAACCTCTCAGGGGCGTTTTGCCGGCGGTTGCCGCCGGGCGGGTTCATGTTATCACGGAAGACTATGCGACGATCCCCGGGCCTCGTTTGGCACTTTTCGTCGAGCGTCTTTATGAAATACTGCACCCGACTGAAGAATGACGTTTTTTCAAGCTGGGGGGGGTTGCTCGAACCAGGAACCTCGGTATATTTACTGCTCTTTCGCATCGGGTGATTCGTAGATGTGCTCCTACAGAAGTCGGCGGGCCGGTTAGTACGCGGCTGGCGATGGGCTTGCGTGAAAAAGTCAAAATCGGGTGGGTGGTCCTTGACAGAAATCGCCCCCCCTGTTAGATTCGAGCACTTCCACATTGAGTATGAGCGAGGGGAGGCGTCTCGCCCACTTTCGCGGAAGCTTGTTGCTTGGCAATCAGGAATCAGGACAGAACACAGCGGAGAATGACCGTGACGGGACTCGGACAAGAAATCATCAGAATCAGGATGGAAGCGTTTGATCATGCAATCCTTGATCAAAGCGCCGGAGAAATCGTTGACACAGCCAAGAGGACCGGCTCCCTGGTTCGGGGTCCGATTCCACTTCCAACCCGCATCGAAAGATACACGGTTCTGTCCAGTCCCCACGTTGACAAGAAGGCTCGGCAGCAGTTCGAGATTCGTACGCACAAGCGTGTTATTGACATCGTGCAGGCGACGGCCAAGACTATTGACGCTCTGAATAAGCTGACTCTTCCGGCTGGTGTTGACATCAAAATCAAGGCGACCGGGAAGAAATAGTAAATGAGTGCCTCAGGGTATTGAGAGAGAACGTTTAAGATAAGGCGAAGTGCAATGGGAATCGGATTGTTGGGACAGAAGGTCGGTTGTACGCAACTGTACATGGAAACCGGTGAAGTTATTCCGGTGACGGTCCTTCAGCTTGGACCATGTCACGTCCTCCAGGTTCGGACGAAAGAACGCGATGGTTACGAAGCCGTTCAGATCGGATTTAAGGACAAGGTTCGTAAGCGGGCCTCAAAGAGCGAACGCGGGCATGTGGCCGCTCTTGAAAGCAAACGCCGTAAAACACGCCAGGCGGCCGGCGAGACGATAACGGACAAGGCCGGTTGTGAACCTAAAAAGTTTATCCGTGAGTTTCGGCTTGCTGTCGAAGGATTTGCCGTTGGTCAGGAACTGAATGTTTCAGTGTTCGACGAAGTTCACTCCGTCGACGTGACCGCGATCAGCAAGGGTTCCGGTTACTCGGGCGTTATGAAGCGGCACAATTATGCCGGTCAGCGGGCGACGCACGGTGTGAAGAAATGTCATCGTCATCTGGGTAGTACCGGCTGCAGCGCCTTTCCAAGCCGAACACCCAAGGGCAAGAAGATGCCCGGCCAGTATGGTGCCGATCAAGTGACGGTCCGCAATCAGCGGGTCGTCTTGGTGGATGTTGAAAACAACCTCTTGGTCATCCGTGGAGCGGTGCCCGGTCCCAAGGGTGGCTTTGTGAAGGTTTCGCCGACTAATATGTTGCCGGCACCGAAACATAATCACTGGCGGTTGACGAAAAAAGAATCCCAGCAAGTTGAAGTAATCGAAGCTTAAGTGCTTTCGGGGTGCGCTGACAAGAGAAGAATCACGTAAGACGTATTGAGATAAGTTAGAGATTTAGGTGGATCATGGCCAACGTCGAATTGACTATTTATGACCGGACCGGCAAAGAAGTCGGAGTTCATTCTATTGATACGGAATCGCTTGCTTCCCGAATCAACTCGCAGTTGCTGCATGACGCTGTCGTTATGTATCAAGCGAATCTTCGTCAAGGTTCGGCTAAGTCGAAAACCCGCGCGGAGGTTGCTGGTCATAAGAAAAAAATGTACCGACAAAAGGGGACAGGTTCTGCCCGTGCCGGTCTTCGACGGAGTGGCGTTCGTAGGGGAGGTGGACACATTTTTGCCAAAAGCCCTCGTGACTGGTCTTATCGGATGCCCCGTAAAGCTCTCCAGCTTGCGACAAGGATGGCGGTGGTCTCGAAAATTGCTGATTCTCAGGTCATGTTGATTGACTCACTTTCGATCAGTGCACCGAAAACGAAGGATATGGCCGCTGT
>JBEBTM010000063.1:0-12919 GCA_040393745.1 Thermogutta terrifontis
GAGAATGTCGTTGATCATCGACAGCAGGGACCGGCCCGATTTGTTGATATTCTCGACATAACGTTTTTGCTTGTCGTTGAGCGAGGAAATCGAGCCCAGGACATCGCTGAACCCCAGAATGCTGTTCAGCGGCGTACGTAGTTCGTGGGACATGGTCGCCATGAAATCGCTTTTAACCCGGTTGGTTTCATAAAGCTGGATCGTTAAATGAGCCAGTTCGTCGACCTTGCTTTCGAGTTCGTTGTTCGCTTTCCGGAGCATGTCCTGTGTATTGACCAAATGCCGGAGCATTCGGTTGAACGCCTCGGACAGCACTTCGAATTCATCGCCGGTTCGAATTTCGGCCCGCTTGGAAAGTTCACCCCGGCTGATCGAGTCGGAAACATCCTGGAGCGTCCGGAGCGGCTTGAGTACGATCCAGCGAACGACGAGATTGACCGAAACCATGGCCAGGAAAACCGAAACTATCGCTGCCCCGAGGAGGTAAGCCCAGTATTTCTGCAAAATCTTGTTCATCGAGTTTTCCCGGATCTCGACGTGGATCACTCCCATCAGCTCGCCAGGCCGGAATTGAGTATGGCAGTTGGCACATTTGTCCTGCCGATCCATACGGACTTCTTCGAAGTAATGGAAAACGCCATCCGAGTCGAAACGTCTCACACTCGCGGCCTTTTTCTCCGGTGTGAAATCCAAGTCGATAAGTGGGAGAAGTTGTTGAATATCCTCGGAATATTGCTCCCACTTTTTCTGGATTTCCATGGAAGTGGTTTCCGGATCGGCGTCAAAATAAATATTGACCGGATTGGCGGGATTTTGAATGACCTCAGTTCGGCAATCCTGATTGCGGATACGTTTTGTGATTTCCTCCATTCGGCTTTTGAAGTCGATTCGTTCCGAGCTTTGGATTCTCTGTTCAAAAGCAGCCGCCTCGGTGGAATCGGGAAGTGTGGCGAAATAGTACCAATGTTTCTCCATGAGGTGCTGCGTGCTCCACATACTCGCCGTGATAGGGTTTTGATCCCTCGCCAGTTCCCGCGTCACGAGCCAGTAGAGCAGGAAACTCACGGCAATGACGATCGAAAGCGTGATGAAGAACAGGAACATGCACTTCATTTCCAAGCTTGACTCGATCGGGGCTCGATTCAGGGGGCGTGACACGGCGATTTCAGATAGATTTCAGGTGGAACAAAATAAGGCCCGCGAAAATACTACACTCTTTTCGGGAAAAAAGCAAGAAGCGTTTCGACAGGCAAGAGGATTCAATACACCGGAGTACCGGTCAAATGGACTTTCGGCAAACGCTCCCACACATCGGGAAAGATCGGTCTTGAACCAGGTTTTCCTTTTTAGGTCGGCTCACCAAGCCGATGATAGACAAAGAGGTTTCTTTTGGAATTGAACCGACCGCCCGACCCCGATATTCTCTCCCACTCCCGCCGTTATGCAGACGGAAACAAATCGGTTTTTGCGACATCTTCGCATTGAGCGGAATTTCTCGGACCTGACGGTCAAGAGTTATAGCGAAGACATGGACGCTTTGGCCGAATATCTTTTCGACCTTTTCGGCGAACGCATTCCGGCACCGACTGAGATTACAACGCTACACCTGCGCGGATACGTTGCCGCAATGCACGAGGCGGGCTATTCCCGGGCGACGATTGCACGGCGTTTGGCATCGCTGCGCAGCTTTTTCAAGTTCGGCATCCGTGACGGCTGGGCCGTGGAAAATCCGGCCAAACCGCTACGAAATCCTCGTGAAAAACGGAAGTTGCCCTATTTTCTTTCGACCGAAGAAATTGGCAATCTGCTCACTGCTCCGCCGGCCAACGACGTTTTCGGGCTCCGCGACCGGGCTATCCTGGAAACCATGTACTCGACCGGGGTACGGGTGTTTGAGCTCGTGGGTCTCAACATCGGCGACATGATGCTCCCCGAAGGTCTGATTCGCATCCGGGGTAAAGGCCGTAAAGAACGCTTTGCTCCCGTGGGATCCTTTGCCGTAAAGGCGATCCAAATCTGGCTGACGTACCGAAAAGACCTTCTTTCGGGCAATATCGACAGTTTGGGCCACGCACGGCCGGCATCGAAACCATCCAAGTCGGCTCGATTGAACACAAAAAAAACGCCCGGCGACCAGCCTGTTTTCCTGAATAAATTCGGTGGTCGGCTCACGACCCGAAGCGTGGGCCGGATGCTTGAAAAATATTTGAAAATCAAAGGGCTCGACAGCCGGACCACGCCGCACACGATCCGGCACAGCTTTGCGACACATCTCCTGGATCGAGGTGCGGATATTCGCAGCGTCCAGGAATTGCTCGGACACAAGAGTCTGGAAACGACGCAAATTTACACGCATTTGAGCACGGCAAACCTGCTGAATGTCTACGAAAAAGCGCATCCGAGAGCAAAGTAATTAGTGCGGTTTGATCCGCAATTCTTCCGAAACGCGTGCAAATCGGGTTGCGAAATCATGGAAAATAGGCTGTTTAACTAGTTTTCCCCGACACGCTGCCGCGTCTACTCCGGGGCTTTTCTATTCGGCGAAAACCCCTATAATAAGCCATCGGGGGCGGACTTGCGAACCGTGTGCGGCATAAAGTACTTTGTTAGAAGAAAGGAAACCGGACGATGACTCAGCCGGAAGAAAAAGCTCTCTTGACTCTGGGGAATAAAACGATCGAACTTCCCGTCCTGATCGGAACGGAGGGGCATAAATCCATCGATATTTCCAAACTCTTTGATGAGCATGGAATTACGACCTTTGACCCCTCCCTGGGCAGTACCAGCGCCTGCAAAAGTACGATCACCTACATTGACGGCGAGAAGGGCGTTCTGCGCTATCGCGGGATTCCCATTGAACAGTTCGACCGTCCGAAGCCGAACTTCAGCGAGGTTGCCTGGCTCCTGATTTTCGGGAATCTGCCGACCCGTGAAGAATTGAACGGGTTCCGTGATTTGCTCACCGAAAACGAGCTTTTGCACGAGGGTTTACGGCGTCAATTCGGCGATTTGCCCCCGAAATCGCCGCCGATGGCAATTCTTTCGGCCATGCTGAGTCAGCTTGCCTGCTACCACGAAAAATTCCTTCCGTTGGGTGACGACGAACTTTTCGTCGAAGCCGCGGCCCGGCTCATCAGCAAAGCGCGAACCATTGCGGCGTATTCCTACCGCCGTTCGCACGGGCTGCCGTTCATGTACCCGGACCCGGCCATGCGGTACTGTGCCAACTTCCTACACATGATGTTCTCGATCCCGTACCAACAGTACATCGTGAGCGAGGAAATCGAGGACGCCATGAACCTGCTGCTGATTTTGCACGCCGACCACGAACAGAATTGCAGCACTTCGACGGTCCGCGTCGTCGGCTCGGCAAAGGCGAATCTGTTCGCCTCCTGCGCCGCCGGGGTCAGCGCCCTTTGGGGGCCCCTTCATGGTGGGGCAAACGTTGAGGTCATGAAAATGCTTGATTCCATTTATCGGGGCGGTATGAAGCCGGAAGACTGCATCGAAGCGGCCAAGGATAAGCAGAACCCATTCAAACTCTTCGGGTTTGGACACCGCGTATACAAAAATTACGACCCCCGCGCCAAAATCCTACGTAATGCGGCGGATCGCGTTTTCGCCCGGTTGAAAACAACGGACCCGCTGTTGGATGTGGCTCGGAAACTCGAAGAACTGGCCCTGGAGGATTCCTATTTCGTGGACCGGAAGCTGTATCCGAACGTCGATTTCTACAGCGGCATCCTGCTCCGCGCGATGGGCATTCCGACGAACATGTTCACGGTCATTTTCGCCATGGGGCGATTGCCCGGCTGGATCGCCCAGTGGAAGGAACAGCATGACAATGCGTCGCAGAAGATCATCCGGCCGCGCCAGCTTTACATGGGCAACGTCATCACGGATTACGTTCCCATCGAAGAACGATAGTGAGCCAATGAAACCGAACCTATTTCGTATCGTGTGTCTCGCCTTGCTTGCCGCGGGAATCTTGTTTTTCGCGGCCCGACCGGCGTTCTGCGCCGAAGCGATTCTGCTCGATATTTCGTTGCCTATTACGGGCAAGAGCTCCCATGCCATTTCCCGGACCTTGGAGCGGGCGGCGCAGGAAATCCGCCTCGCCGAGTCCCGGGATGGGGCGAACGTCGAAAAACCGACTTTGGACGCTCCGGAAACCACAGCGGAAGATGCTGACGGGTTTCGGGCCACGCCGACGGTTATCCTCCAATTCAAGGTTGCTCCGGATCAAGAAGCCTTCGGCCGGGGCAGTTCTTTTGGAGCCTGCTACGAGTTGGCCAGCCTCTTGATCGGCGAAAAGTTCGCCGGCATCCGGACGGTTGCCTATTTCCCGCAATCGGTCAAAGGCCACGCCCTGTTGGTCGCCTTGGCATGCAGCGAACGGATCATCGCCGAAGGAGCCGAAATCGGCGAAGCGACGATTGACGAGGAGGAACTTTCGAAAACGGAGCGGGAAGCGTACATGGAAATTGCCCGACGCCGGCCTTCGCTGCCCTCGGCTGTGGTCGAGAAGATTTTCGACCCCAAGGTCACGTTACTTCAACTTGAAACCGAAAAAGGACTCCGGCTTGTCACACCCGATGAAGTCGAAGAACTTCGCAAAACGGAAACCTTTGCCGACGAGCCCGAACCCCTACTGCCTGCCGGTTCCCCGGGTCTTTTTTCGGCGGAAACGGCTCGGCGAATCAACCTGGCCAACCTGATCGCCAATGACCGTGTCGCATTGGCTCGGGGACTCGGATTTCGGCCCGACGACATCAAAAACGCACCCATTCCAGGCGAGTTGGGGCATGCTGTTCGGATCAATATTGAGGGCTTGATCACACCGGACAACACCGGTGCCGCTATTCGCGGTATCAACACGGCTTTGGAAGCGGACGCGCCCGGAGGCAAACGAGCGGCGGGAACCTCGCAGGTCGATTTCCTGTGCATTTACATCAATTCGCCCGGCGGGGACATCGAATCGAGCCTGAATCTTGCATCGTACATACTGGAAAACGTTGACGCAAATCAAGTTCGAACCGTCGCTTACGTCCCCTTTCAGGCTCTTTCCGACGCCGCCCTGATTGCGCTGGCCTGCGATGAAATCGTCCTAGGACCCGAGGCGAAATTGGGGGGGGACGGTGCCGTCGAATTCTCCGCCCAACGACTTGAAGATGCTCGAAAAACGCTCAAAGGGTTCCTGTCCAAAGCGGCGCTGCGTTCCTGGTCACTGCCCGTGGGATTTATTGACCGGGATATCGAAGTCTTTGAAATGACCCGCCCTGGCCGACCGCCGCTGGTCGATTATTTCTGTGACGAAGAACTTGCCGAACAGCCCGATGCGGAGCTGTGGAAAAAAGGGAAAACAGTCAAAGAAAAGGGGAAATTTCTCGAAATCATCGGCGGTAAAGGCAACCAGTTTTTCGTGGACCGCGTTGCCGCCGACTTTGCCGAGTTCAAATTTCTATATGGCATCGAAAACGACCCGCATCTGGTCGAGCCGAGCTGGGCGGACCGCGTTGTACGTGTACTCGCTTCGCCGGGGATGGGCGCCTTGATTCTGATGATCGTCTTCTTTGCCGTGATGATCGAATCGAACACGCCGGGCCTTGGCATCGGTGCCTTTGTCGCCGTTTTGGGGATCGTCTTTTTCTTCTGGATCAACTTTCTTGGAGGCACGGCTGGTTGGCTCGAAGTGATGTTGTTCCTCGTCGGGGTGCTGTGTATCTGCCTGGAAATTTTCGTCCTGCCGGGCATGGGTATTTTCGGTCTCGGTGGGGCGGCGGCGATTATCATCTCGCTCGTTTTGGCGAGCCAGACGTTCATCATCCCACAGAATTCCTATCAATTGGGCCAATTTCGGAACTCGATCCTGGTGCTGGCCGTTTCCGGAGTCGGTGTTTTCATCCTCGGTGGTGCGATTTCCCGGGCTATCCACAACGCGAACCGGCCCAAGGACACGGAAACGATCAAGGAGCTGGAAAAACTGGCAAGCTACGATCACTTGGTCGGAGAATTTGGGACCGCGTCCACACCTTTGGTCCCTGCGGGAAAAGCCGTGTTTGGTGGCGAGCCTATCGACGTGGTTTCCGATGGCGGCCTGATCGAGAAGGGCGCACGGATCGAAGTCGTCGAAGTCATCGGCTACCGCGTCGTCGTCCGCGAGGCATAAGGCGCCTTCTGCGTGCTCCGCTGATACTTGGACACTTGCGTCAAGAAACGCCAAAGGGCCACGCACCGTTCGATAAGTGGCCTTTTCAGCTAACAGTCGGCGAAAAAACTATTCCAAACCCCAAGCCTTGATGAGATCGTCGGCTCCAGGTGTCATTTTGCGCAACTTCTCGCACATTTTTTCTTTCGTCGCGGCATCGGCCTTTTCGATCTTCGCTTTCATGGCGACATAGTTGACACGACGCTTACGGCGACGACGAATTTCTTTCTGGCGTTCACTGATCGACACGGTTCTCTCCTGATTCGTAACAGGTTTATAATACTTGGGGCTCCGATTCCTAAAAGCGGAAAGCGGCCGCATTATTACAGGGAAATCACGAAATATCATAGAGCAAATCCTCCGATTGTCAAGCATGGGTATCGTACTGTCTGTTTACTGCGATGGACGGAGTGTAGTAAAAGTCCTTTTGCGAAATTGGGCAACCCCGTCGTATGGATACGATGAACAGGCGAATTGACATGGACGGCGCGGGCGTCTATATTGGGTACTCGATTCTCCACCCCTCTGCCCCAAATTCCCAGTCTCAGACCATGCCATTCACAAAATTCCTGCTGCAAAATATGCTGGACGCCGCTTTGGCGACCGTCGAACGAAATCTTGAAATGCTCAACCGTTTGGATTCAGCCACCGGGGACGGCGACCACGGAACGGCCATTCTCGCGGCCATGAAAGCGGCAGCGGCCGGGGCGAAAAAAGACGGCAATTTGGCCTCGACGTTGGAAGTGGTTGGTTGGGACATCATGGGTGGCACCAGCGGTTCCACCAGTGCCTTGACCGGCTCGTTTTTCGTCGGAATGGCCGGGGCCGTCTCCGGAGAAGAACTTGATGCGGATCAGGTGATCGATCTGTTCGAAGCCGGGTTGGCCAATGTCCGCGTTTCCACAAAAGCCCAGGTGGGTGATAAGACGTTGATGGACGCCCTCATTCCCGCTGTGGAGGCGATGAAGGCGAAAAAAGGATCGGGAGCGAGTCTGAAGGACGTTTTCCAAGCCGCCGCGCAAGCTGCAAGGCGAGGGGTCGAGAGCACGAAGGATCTCGTGGCTAAGCACGGCCGGGCAAAAAACCTGGGCGAACGTAGCCGGGGTCATCTCGACGCTGGAGCCGAAAGCACCGCCCTGATTTATGAATCCTACGCGGAAGTTGTGTCGAGTGACGCAAGTTGAGAAGCCAACGGGTGTCAAAAACGCCCGCCTCCTTCATTTTTCCACGCGACTTCGCCTTCCAAGACGGAGCCGACAACGGTGTTTCCTGTCGCGCGGGCTTTGAGAAGGTGGTTGTCAGCCAATTCGATCAGGTCGTCCATACTGCTTTGCATCGTGGGAATTGTTGCGGCAACTCCGAAGTTGGCCGAAACGACGAGGGATTGATTCCCGGCCGTTCCAGGCATGGGAAGCGTGGCGATTTCCATCGATAAGGCCCGGGCCAAGCCAACGGCGCCATTGAAATCGGTGCTGGGCAGCAGGAGAGCAAATTCACTTATACCGAACCGCGCGACCATGTCCCCCGGCCGTTTGGTAGTTGAGGTAATCGCCTTCGCAACGGCTCGGAGGAATTCGTCGGCATAAACAGGACCGAAGACACCGGCGTATTCTTCAAACCGGTTGATCTCGATCTTCAGGAGGGCCAAAGGTGTTTTTTCCCGAATGGCCCGCGCCCACTCCACGCCAAGCTGCATTCCAAAGCAATGTCGATTCGGAAGCTCGGTCAGGACATCAAGCAAGCCGAGCCGCTCAATCGTCCGGAGATACTGGACAATCTGGATGTGCGTTTTGATCCGGGCCAAAACAATCGTGCCATGAAACGGCTTCGTAATATTATCGACGGCTCCCAAGGTCAAGCCTTTTTCCTCATCACGGACATTGTCGACATCCGTGATGATCACGACCGGTATATCCCGCGTTTGAGAATGGGCCTTGAATTCCGCCAGCAAGTCAAATCCCGCTTGGTCGGGTAAAGCGACATTCAGGAGTATCAAGTCGGGCCGGGATTGCTGGAGCGTCGACCTTGCCGCCTCGGCCGTTTGAACGACGGACAACGTATAATAGCGGCTCAAAATGCGCACCAAGGCATCAATCTCGGTATCTTCGACGATCAGGATATGGGGTTTGACGTTACTGCTCATCGCTGCCTCATTGCTGTCTCATGATTGGTGTTGTCCACCAATTCTCTCGGTGCCAAACCAAGCTTCGGATACAAAAACCGGAAGAGCAAGATCCCCATAATTATTATATGTGTCCAAGGAAGAAAAAGACAGATGCTCTTGCCAAAATAAACGCGAAGCCAATCGGAATATGTAATTTCAACTCTGGAAAAAAAAACGTCCTTCGCTATAATCATCGAACGGTGTCATGTTATCGGCGTTTTAGCCGTCTTCTGTCGTGGCGTGGCTCTTCAGGGTTTTATATAAACACGGTCTTGCAGTAAACCGGTTCAAGCACATTGGGAGCTATGCGTCAAACTTCACGAATTTCCATTTCCATCGATACGGATACGATCGAAAAATTCGATGTTCTTTCGGAAAGTCGCGGCTTCCCTACCCGCTCGGAAGCCATCACGCACCTGATCAAATCCGCTTTGGTTCAAGAGGAGTGGCAATCGGAGGATATCGTGGCCGGCGTCATTACGATCATTTACGACCATCACAAATACTCTTTATTGCAGAAAATCGTCGACGCACAGCATGACAGCGGTGATATTGTCATTTGCTCGCAGCACGCCCATCTCGACCACGACAATTGCATGGAAAACATCATTGTCAAAGGAACCGCCGATGCCGTCAGGGAATTGCATAGAAATTTATCCGCGATCAAGGGGATGAAACATACGGTTCTTTCCATGACGACCACGGGAAAAGACATCTGAAACGTTTTTGCGCGTATTGACCGTTTCGTGACTTTTGCCTATACTGGCGGTATTAACTTTCTCAAAAAAGTATTACGCCACACGAAATGGCGGGTTCCTATGCAACCCCTCAACCCGATTCGCAAAGGATTTACGCTTGTCGAGCTTCTTGTCGTCATCGCGATCATCGGCGTTTTGATCGCTCTCCTTCTTCCGGCCGTCCAAGCGGCACGGGAGGCCGCGCGAAGGATGCAGTGTACCAACAACCTGAAACAATGTGGTATCGCCCTTCATAATTATCATGGCATCCACGATGTTTTTCCCGGAATCGGAACCGGCAATTATTGCTTTTCCGTCCAAGCGAAATTGCTTCCTTATGCCGAACAGGGGAGCTTACACGAACTGATCGACTACAAATTACCGCTGATTGCGGGAGTTCCCGGCGCCATGGGGCTCAATCCTGTCCTGTCCGATGCGGCCACGACGCGGGTTTCCCTGTTCCGTTGTCCAAGCGATGGTGAAAAAGAAACTTTTGTCGGCGTTCTTCTTTCTTCCGATCCTTATCCGCTTGCCGGAGGAAACTACATGGTTTGTATCGGTTCCGGTCCGAACCAGTCGTATGTCATTCACGCCGGCGCCAAGGAACGGCATGACGGATTATTTTATTTCGATTCGGAAACCGGTTTTCGAAATATGACCGATGGAAGCAGCAACACGATGGCCATGTCGGAAACGCTCCTCGGAAATCAAGAGACAACCTCGGGTACGATGGCAGGCGATCCCAAACGCCAGGTTGGCGTGACAACCGCCTTGACGGCCGGTGGGCCGGGCGGAAGTGGCGGACCGGTCGGTTTCCCGGAACTCGCGGGATTCACGGGAGGTTCAAGCCAGCCCGATTGGAAAACCCTCGTTGCGGCATGCACGTCATGGCAGGGCAATATGGCTTCGACCTGGATCGTCGGACGTTCCCGATTTACGTCGTTCAATGCCTATGTACCTCCGAATTCCTATCCCGATCTGGCTCCCTCCGACGGCGGGCAAAGCAATCTCGGCCTGCATTTTACGCGAAGCAACCATGTGGGCGGCGTCAACACGCTTTTTGGTGACGGAAGCGTTCATTTTATTACCAACAACATTGCCGTAACGATATTTCAGACGATGGCAACCGTCGACGGCGGCGAAAGTGTGTCGTTCTAGTCGTTTTTCGGAAGACCGTCAATAATCCAATTTTTTCGAACAAAATGAAAAACGGGATCAAAGGAAAAGAAAAAAAGATTTTCTTGCCGATCTTTTGTCTTGCATGCATCCTGTGCTTCTGCTCCGGTTGCCGACCGACGTTAACGGAAATATCCGAAGAACCGATCCGGACGCCGGAACAGTGGCGACAATGGAAGCAGACGCATAAGCCGAACGAACCGATTCGGCATCTCGTCTGTGGCGGTTCGGGTGTTTCCCGGCTCCTGGTTTATCTCGACGGTACGGAACGCCTCGTCGCCGTCGAAGCGGCGGATCACTCGCCGAATTCCTGGACGGCCCCTTACCGGATCGCCCATCCCGAGTTACAAAAACTTCCGATTTGGAGCAACGATCACGGCCGCGACCAGGTCGAAAAGCTGTTATCGCTCGAAAATTCGCCCGAAGTCATCCTTCGGCTCGACATGCCCGGCATGGGAATTCCGCCGGAAGAATTACAGCGACGGACAGGCATTCCCGTCGCCCTGTTTTCCTACGGCGATCTGCTGACGCAACGGGAAGCCTTGTTCGGCAGCCTGCGTTTTCTCGGTGAAATTCTCGAAAAACAAGATCGAGCCGAAGAAATCATTCTTTTTTTCGAACAGGAAATCGCTGAATTGCGGCGCCGGACCGCCGATGTCTCGCCTGCGTCGCGTCCATCGGCCTATGTCGGGGGGATTTCCTACCGGGGAGCGCACGGACTCAATTCGACGTCGCTCCATTTTCCTCCGCTTCGATGGCTCCACGCCGAAAACGTCGCGGATCGGATTTCACCGGATCAACGTAACGAAAAATCGGTCCACGCGATCGTTCCCCGCGAACAACTCACGGCCTGGTCGCCCGAGGTTTTGTTCATCGACATGGCAACGCTTGCCTTGACTTCGAACAGTGCCGTCGAAGAACTTCGGACGATTCCCTTGTATCGTTCGCTCAAGGCGGTTGAAAACGGAAAGGTTTATCTTCTTCTCCCGAATTCTTCGTACAATGTCAATTTCTGTTCGCAACTGGCCAACGCCTGGTTTATGGGGACCGTCCTGTACCCGGATCGTTTCGGCGATATCGATCCGCGAAAGAAAGCCGAGGAAATATTTCTTTTCCTGACCGGAGATTCCGTTCTCGATAGAATCGACGCCCCCATGTCCGACCGAATCTTTCGACAAATCAAATTGAACCAATAACCGCAAGTCCCTTTCGTGAATCCGCGTTCCATGAGCGACGAATATCGACGGTACGTCGGCCGCAAGCTCCTCCTGCTCGTCGGGATGCTTGTGCTGCTGCCGTTCGCTTTTCTTTATGCGATCTCCAGGGGCCCCGTCGAAATTCCCTGGGCGGAAGTCCTTCGGATTCTCCTCGGCGCGCCGGCGGGGGAAATATCGGAAAGCAATATCCGTATCGTTTATTATTCCCGGTTGCCCCAGATCTTGGCCGCCATGCTGGCCGGAGCCGGTCTGGCGATTTCCGGGGCGACTATGCAAGCCGTTCTGCGTAATCCACTCTGTTCGCCGTTTACGTTGGGAATTTCGTCCGCCGCCGCGTTCGGGGCCGCCCTCGTCGTCTTCCTGCACGGAGGAACCGTCGTGGTTGCCGGAAAAGCCGCCTCGACCGCCGCTTGGCCGGTCGGCAGCGTGAGCGCCGGCGCCTTCTTGAGTTCTCTCCTGGCAACGGCTTTGATTCTCGTGCTCTCGGGGCGGCGTTCCATGAAGCCGGAAACGATCGTCCTGATCGGCGTCGCCCTCGGTTCGTTCTACGGGGCGGGCATCATGCTGCTTCAATATTTCGCCGACGAACAACAACTTGCCGCGATGGTCTATTGGACCTTCGGCGATACGCAGCGGGCAACATGGGCGTCGCTCGGCTGGATCGCGACATTCGTATTCGTTTCGATTATTTATTTCCTTTCGCAAAGCTGGAACTACAACGCACTGGCTTTGGGGGAGGAAAACGCAAAAGCCCTGGGGGTTCCCGTCCGCCGGTTGCGTTTGGGAACGATGCTTCTCTCGTCCCTGCTCACCGCCGTGCTGGTCGCTTCGCTCGGAATCATCGGCTTTGTCGGCCTGGTCGTCCCGCATCTCGTCCGGCTCGCGATCGGTTCCGACAACCGTTTCGTTCTCCCGTGCTCGGTGGTTTGCGGCGCATTACTCCTCCTGGTTTCGGACACATTGGCGATGACCGCGATTTCCGGTCGGATCGTACCTGTCTCGATTTGGACCGCCTTCCTCGGGGCGCCGATTTTCCTCCTGATGCTTTTGAAAAGGAGGGACATCTGATGCTGCGGGTCGAACGTCTTTCGTTCCGTTACGGAAAGAACAGAATTCTGAACGATATTTCTTTCGAAGTGCCCGGCGGGACCTTGCTTGCCGTTCTTGGACCGAACGGTTCCGGAAAGACGACGCTGATTCGATGTGTCAATTCGATTTTGACGCCGCAAACCGGGCATGTTTTTTTGAACGAGAAGCGAATCGACTCGATGCCGACGGAAAAGACGGCCCGAAGAATCGCCTACATGCCGCAACGAACGGGAGTGTCCGGGTTAACGGTCTTCGATGCCGTACTTCTCGGCCGAAAACCGTACATGAACTGGCAACCGACCGCCGATGATTACGAGAAGGTCGAACA
>JBEBTM010000064.1:0-12916 GCA_040393745.1 Thermogutta terrifontis
GAGATCGACGCTTTTCGAGGGGCACACGGCGACGCAGGTGCCGCAGCCCATGCACAGGCCGGGATTCACCCGGGCCGTATACTTCACCAGGTTTCCATTGCGATCCTTGATCTCGGTGCGTTCGATCGCCTTATACGGACAGGTTCGAACGCAGGCTCCGCAAGCCGCGCAACGCATTTCGTCCACCTTGGCAACTTCCGGGTCCCGGGTCAGTTTCGGTTGCGATAACATGATCATCACCTTGCCCGCCGCCGCCGACGCCTGGGCGACCGCTTCCGGAATGTCCTTCGGCGCCTGGCAGGCCCCGCAGACGAACACGCCGGCCGAGTTGGTTTCCACGGGCCGGAGTTTCGGATGCGATTCCGTCAGAAAACCGTATTCGTCGTAGCCGACGCCGAGTTTTTGTGCAAGATTTTCCGCGCCGTCGGTCGAACACATCGCGGTGGCCAACACGACCATGTCGGCTTCGACGGTGACCGGAGTACCGGCCAAGGTGTCCATGCCACGAACGACATAGTAGGGATCTTCTTGCACGAGATTGCCGTTTTCGTCTTTTGTGATCTTGCGGAATTCCCGCGTGATTTTCGAGACCCGACCCCGATGGTAAATCGCGCCGTCCTGCTCGATGGCACGCCGGACGAATTCGTCGTATTTCTTGCCGCCGCTCCGGATGTCCATGTAGAACACATGAGCTTCGCCGTCGTGAACCTTGTGCTTGTACAGCATCGTGTGCTTGGCCGTGTACATGCAACAGATTTTCGAGCAGTAATTGATGCCCTTGGCGTTGTCCCGACTACCGACGCATTTGATGAACACGATCTTTTGCGGAATCTTGCCGTCGGAAGGCCGCTTCGGCTCGCCGTTGTGCGGGCCGGAAGCGGAAATCAGGCGTTCGAACTGGAGGCCGTCGACGACGTCGGGATATTTTCCGTACCCATATTCTCCATAACCGCTTTGGGAGTCGTCCTCGGGTTTCTTGTCGATCGAATAGAGCTGGTACCCGGTGGCGACGACGATCGCGCCGACTTCCTCGACCACGATTTCGTCCTTGTCTTCATAATTCACGGCTCCGGCGGCGCAGACTTTTGCGCAGACGCCGCATTTGCCGGTCTTAAATTTCGTGCAATTTTCGGCGTCGATCACGGGCTTCGACGGCACGGCCTGCGGGAACGGAATGTAAATCGCGGTTCGGTTTCCGAGCGAGAAGTCGAAACTGTTCGGGATCTTCTTTTGCGGACATTTTTGCCAGCAGGCCCCGCAGCCGGTACATTTCGACATGTCGACGTACCGGGCCTTCTTGCGGATGGTCACCTTGAAGTTGCCGACATAACCTTCGACGGCTTCGACTTCGGACCAGGTCATGAGCTTGATTTTCGGGTGCTGGCCCACTTCGACCATGCGGGGCGTCAGGATGCACTGCGAACAGTCGAGCGTCGGGAACGTTTCGGAAAGTCCGGCCATTTTACCGCCGACGGAAGGTTCCTTTTCAACCAGCACGACTTCGTGGCCCGCCGACGCGATGTCCAGCGCGGCCTGGATGCCCGCCACGCCGGCTCCGATCACCAGAGCCCTTTTCGTGACGGGAACTTCGATCGGCACCAGGGCGTGATTATGCTTGACCTTTTCGACGGACATGCGGATCAGTTCAATCGCCTTTTTCGTGGCTTCCTCCTTGTTCGAATGGACCCAGGAGCAATGCTCGCGGATATTGGCCATTTCGATCATGTACGGATTGATCCCGGCCATTTCCGCCGCCTTGCGGAAGGTCTTCAAGTGCATGTGCGGCGAACAGGAGGCCACGACGACCGCCGTGAGGCCGAGTTCCTTGATCTGCTGGAGGATCAATTGCTGGCCCGGCTCGGAGCACATATATTTGTACGACATCGAGCAGTAGACGCCGGGCAGGGCTGCGATTTCGTGGGCGACCTTTTCACAGTCGACCGTCCGGGCGATGTTCTCGCCGCACCAACAGGTAAAAACGCCGATTTTCATGGTGATTTATATATTGAAGGGTTGTAGGATTCGTATTGTCGTAATCGCAATAGGCCAATGTTCAAAATCGTCGCAGGCCCATTTTCACATGCCCGACGGGTCATTCATCGATATTGCCCCAACGGGGCATCCACAAGGTAGCCGGGGGTGAGCGGTATTCCGCGACCCCCCGGAACGTGATTATCCATCATCTTCCGTCCCCAACGGGGGCGCACAAATCATGCGACATAAATTATGGATTGAAAACACCAAAGCAAAAATATCAAAAGAAGGCCACAAATTGAAATGGAGAGGCCGCATTCCACGTTACCGATTTTTTGTATGCCTTCAACAGTGCAATGCACACGATTCCGACAAATGTTACAAACATTAAAAACAACGGTAATGCCGGCGATGTTCGTCCCATATAACCATTGGCGCACAGAATCATGTAGATTGCGGCGCCAATCGTCCAAAACAGCGAAATCGTGGAAGGTAACACGCCATAGCGCTTCGTTTTTTCCATCTGGAATAAAATTTTTTGTTGCACCCCGTTGTGGTGCGTGTCGTTTTTGGTTTCGCCTTCCGGGGGTTCACGGAGTACCGTTCACCCCCGGCTACCCTGTGTGCCCCCGTTGGGGGCATATGGAACTCGTCAGTCCCAAACGTATTTTTCGTCGTATTCGACGGCGTGCATTTTCAGCAATTTACGGAATTCGTCCTGAAACGTCACGGTTCGGTGATGTTCGTTCTGATTGCCGATGTATTCTTTCACTTTCACCAATTGCGACCGACTGACCGAAAACACACCGTAACCGTCCTGCCAATGGAAGTCTGACATGTCCGGTCGCTCGTTTTTGATCCATGCCGACGAACCCGTTTTCAATTCCCGCATCAGGTCGGCTACCGTTTTTCGGCGTGACAACGAACACAACAAATGGACATGATCGACATATCCCCCGACAAGTTTCGCAAAGCAATCCTGTTTCTCGCAAATCCCCGCAATGTATCCGTGCAATTTTTCGACAAAATCGGTTTCCTGAAAATACGGCCGACGATGCTTCGTCGAAAAAACCAAGTGGAGGTAAATTTGAGCAAACGATTGCGGCATCTTTTCATTCACTAGGATGTTTTGACGGTCCGCTCCGTGGCAAGTCGTTTACTCCGAAAAGTACAGACTCTTGATATCCGTGAGCAGTTCGCGGCAGTCGAAGTCCAGATCCCGGGCCGGTAGGCAAACGCACAGATATTCCGCTCCGCCCGGTTTCGGCGTATCGAATCGCGTGGAGCTGTTTTTCGGTACACAAACCGCCTGGTTCGGGCCCGCGATCACAATTTCCTCAGTGCCTTCCCATTGTATGTGAAACGCTCCCTTAAGGATGATGTAATATTTGTCGTAATTGACACGATGGAACTCGTCCACGCAGCCTTCGGTCGAGACGATCCTGGCGATGCTCAAGGCCGTCGCGTTGCTGTTCAGAAGTCCGAAATACTCTTCGATCCGCTTCGAGTGCATGCCGGCTCCTTGCAGGTACGTCGGGCGGCGGCAGAGGACGATGCGGCTCTGTGTATTCCAGGCCGGTTTGGCCGTCTTCGGCAATTCCGAACCCAATGGTTCACGGCGCGTCGCCGCCGGAGAAAAAGCCGGCAGGCAAACAGCCAGGTACTTCGCTCCGCCCGGCTCGGGTGTACGATATTGGATTCGTTCGCCGCGCGGCGTCAAAATGCCCTGGCCCGCCTTGACGGGAATCGTTCCCACGGAATCGGTATCGACATACAGCGTACCCTCCAGGACCACGGTGTATTCGTCGAAATCCGGCCTCTGCGGGGGTTCGGACCAGCCCTCGGGAAAGGCGAGCAGGCCGATGCTGACTTCGTCCGTTTCCGTACTGATACGTCCGACGAACTCGCGTATTTCTTCGCCTTGGACGGTTTCATCGTGGAAATGGACGGCGTTTGGGATCAGTGTTACCATACGGAAAATCTCGGCGTCCAAGGCGCCGGGCTAAACGGGAGTGTGGGATTCTCGAACAAAACGGGGGATCCGGCGAAGGTCGACCCAGGCAATGGCCAAGCCCAGGGCTCCACCGAGGTAACTGCCATCGTGCATGCAACCGACGGCGCGAACTTGCGGCAAATGATCGTAACCAATCACGCGGGGGGGCGCCCAAGCGGTGAACAGGGCCGAAAGTTCACCCAAGCCCAAACCGAGGAAACCGAAGATCACGGCGACTCCCATGACGAGCAGCAAAGCTCGGAACGTACGGCGGAACATGACCCGCTCGGGATGGATCATACCGACGAGGCCCAAAAACAAGGCCGCCCCGGCTCCGACCCACCAAGAACAAATCGCGCCGACCAAAGCGGCCCCGGCGCGGGGCGTCAATAATCCCTGAGTCACGGCGGCGTCCAAGCCGAGTTGCGGGAATTTGATCTTCGTGAAATATTCGGGGGCCAGAGTCCAGGAAAGCTGATTATGCAGCGCCCCGTACCCGGCGGCGAGGATCGTCGCCGAAACAACCAGGGCCGACAGGATGCCAATTTTTCGCACGGAAAAGCTCCAGCGGCGCAGCGACTGCAATCGGGCCCGGAGAATCGCTTCCATTTCGGGCATGCGTTCGCAATCGACCGCGCGGACCTCGACCGCGCCTGTGAAAGGGTCGATGACACCGTCGCAGCGGACTGTGATTGTGCTGGTGGGTTGTTGGGGTGGCATTTTTGGCAGGTCGCTCCGGCATCCGCGCCGAAGCGTCTAAACGGTTGCTGTCTTGACGAAATGTTTGTCCATGCAGAGTTCCTTGGCGGGGATTCCCAAGGCCAGGCCGACAAGATCGGACAGGTAATACACCGGCATGTCATATTTCACGCCATAACGCTTTTCCACGGCCGCCTGCTTCAAATCCAGGTTCATGTGGCACATCGGGCAAGCGACGACCATGCAATCGGCACCGTGGCGGACCGCGTTATCCAGGATTTTGTGGCAAAGGTTCGTAATCACATCGTCGTCGGCCAGGGTCAAACCGGCACCGCAGCATTCCGTCTTGTAATTCCAGTCGTCGACCGGCGAAGCTCCGAGAGCTCGGAGGACGTTTTCCATGGAGCCGGGCTGCTCGAAATCGTCGAAACGAAGTTCCTTCGGCGGACGGGTCAGCAGGCAGCCGTAATAGCAGGCGGGTTTGAAACAGTCGAGTTTTTTGACCGCCTTTTCGACGATCTTATCCATGCCGATCTGCTGGAAAACCTGGATCAAATTGATCACCTCGATCCTACCGGTGACCGTTTGCTCGACGATCTCCGACATTTCACGCTGCAGGGGCTGCGAATCCCGAAGTTCGCCGGCGACCTTGATAAGCTCCATGGAACACATCGGACAGGGCGCGAAAATGTTCGGCAGTCCGTCGCGCTCGGCAATGGCAAGATTGCGGGCCGGCAGCGCGGTTCCGAGTTTTTTGTTCAAATTATGGGCCGCCGTGGCACCACAGCAGATCCAGTCGTCAAGTTCCTGGAGTTGCACGCCGAGCTTGGCCATGCAGGCCCTGACCGACTTTTCGTAGTCGAATGACGAACCATGTAACGCGCAACCGGGATAATAACCGAAGTTCATCGAATTGTGTCGGGTTTGAGAAAATGGGTGTGGCAGTATGAAACACCCATTTTAGCCCATTTTGAGAAATCCACAACGTGAAAATTGGGGTTTCGCCGGAAAAGGGGACTCGGTAAGGGTTTATCGATAAACTGCGAGCGATTAAGAATTCCGGCTCGCCTGTTCGATTTCCCAAGCAAGGCGACCCATCCGAAGAAAATAAAGCAGAACGAAAAAACCGCTGAAGGTCCAAAGAACGGCCGCCACGGCGAAATAGAGCATCGAATTCATGAGCTCGCTGTCGGCCCAAATCGATCCGGCAAGAAACAATGCGGACAGGATACCCAGCGGGATGCTGACCAGAAAAATCGCGACGGCATAAAACCGCAACCAGAGCAACGGAGCCCGAAACAAACTGAAAAACGTCTTACGCGGAGCAGGGCCCAGAAAGGTCTCCGATTCGATCACGCAAAGGAATAAAATCGGGAAACAAAGGAATTGCAGGACGAAAAGGATCAGCGTCAAAATCTGCCGGGAATCGGGCAATACCATGCTCAACCCTTCGAGCAGAATGAAGCCGGGAAAACCCGCGATGGTGAGGATCCAGAATGACCAGCCGATATACGAACATCCGAAATCGAGGTCGAAAGGCACCCAGTTTTCAATGCGGTCCTTGCCCTTGGACGTTTCCAGGAACAGGCTGATTCCGAACAGGAACAGCAGGGCGAGCCAGATGACGGACAAGGCCGTTCCGAGCCAGAAGGAAAAAACGAGAAAAGCGCTTTCCGAAAAATCGTACATATAACCGGGCGCTTCGCCGGGTACGCGGTCCATCAGGGCTTGTAGAATCATGGCCCTTGCCTTTTCGCCGAAGGAATTCCCCAGGAGCCCGGCAACGATGAGGAAAAGCATCCGGGGCCGACTGCGCGGCGCCAAAAGCGGAGCCCAAAAGACGGGCATGGAGGCGGGCCGGTTTTTCTGGCGATTCTCGGCAGCTTTTTTATCCGCGAAAAGCCGAGCCCGCTTGCCCGTGGGCGGTACGACCGGATTGGGGGCGGTTTGGCGGTTCGAATTCTCAAGCACCCTGGGTAGCGGAGGCGGCGGGGGCGGTTGAGCCGACAACGGTTTGGAGGGGATTTGAATCGAAACCGAAGACGGCAACGGCGGCGGCGCGGGTGGCGTTTGCGATTGGCCGGCTTCAAACAGCCGTTGCTTTTCAGCGGCACGACGAACGGCGGGGTCGTCGGCCAGCGGATTCTGGGCGGATCGGGCCAAATATTCTTCGAGCCGGCCCTCCCGGGTCGCCTTCTTGATGGCCTCGATCTCGTTTTGAAGTCGGGTTTCACGGTCCGTGGATTCGCGGTGTTCGTCCTTTTCTTCGCTGCTGGTCAGGAACCGATTGAGAATCCGCTCGAACAGAGGCGTGTCGTCTCCGGCTTGAGGCGGTGGACCCGCGGGCGTATCTTGCAGATTCTCGTGAATCTTCCCGGCGGCCAAATCGGCAAGGCGTTTAGCTTCAACTTTGAGTTGGAGCAAGCGTCGATGATCGACTTCGGGCTCGCCGATTTCATAGCCGCCTTCGGCCTCGGGATCGTCGGCGATGAACAGGAATTTCGGCGGAACGGCCCGGATTTCCGTGAGACGGTGACAATCGGGACAACGTTTCCAGAGGCCGACCTGATCCTCGCCGGCGTACATGCGCGTTTTGCATGCGGAGCAGATCACGGGAATGAGCCGCAGTCCTGGCCGCGGCGCAACATCCGGGGCAACCGGCTTTTCGGCTTCCTCATCGGGAATCGGCGCCAAGGCGAGATCGTCGTCATCCAAGGGGGCCAGGCCCAGTTCGTCATTCCGGTCGGTCATGTGGCGACTTGTTTTTTCAGCGTGGAGCCGGTTTTGGGATTCGATGAAGTTGGTTGGGGGACAATTCCGTTTCTTGCATCGCGGATTTTCCGTGGAAACGATGTTTGCGCGATTCCAGCCGGGTCAGGGGTTTTTCCGGCGTACTTTGGAGCGTGCCGTCTTGTAAACGGTCCACATCGGGTTCGACTTGAATGGCCATTCCGTCTTCGGTCACGGCGACGTCGATGATTCCCGTACCTTCATAATCGAACCAAGGTGTGTCGCCCACGGCGATAATGCGTTTCGGTTGCTTTTCGGGCAGCGGAATCGGGGTCCAATCAGTCGGTCGGGCCTGCATGTAAAGGTCGTCGGTTACGAACAGGGCGGCGTTTTCGGGCCAGCTCACCGCAGCGGGGGAAAAGACCAGTCTCTCGGGATCTTCGACCGTGAGCGGGGTTCCTCGCGGCAAACGGCGGAAGACTTCGCCTCCGATCAGGAAACTGACGTAACGCTCCGGCGTGTGGGCGGCGTTGAGATAATGCGTGGGCCAGGCCCGGTTGTGGGCGGCGTTGAACCGGCTGTCGTATTGAAACTGGCAGGCGACCTGAACGCCGATGTTACGAAAATACCGGGCCATCGCCGGATAAAGATCGATTTGGCGCAACGTGTCGCTGGCATCGAATTCATAAACGAGCCGGGCTTTTTCCGAAAGACAGGCCGGCAGGCCCGCATCGACGGTTTGCACGAGCAGATTTCGGGCGTCGGCTTGCGGCGTCTGCTGCAAACCGCCGGGGTACAGGACCGTCGTGACGGCGTCGCAACGGCTGTCCCCGATGGCCTCGAAGACGGGGGCGTCGGTGTTGAACCAGGCCGCACAGTAGGCGATCGGCTGCCGGGCTCCCGTAGCGCGAATCGTTTCGACCATCGTGTCGATGTAGTCCCGGACGGTTTCGTAACGATAATAGTCCCAGGCGTCCGAGTTCATCTCTCCGGGATGCCGACGTAAAAAGTCGCGGCGGATTTTTTGCATGTAAGCGAAATTCGAATCGGCCGGAGTGCCCCGGTCTTCGTGCCGGACTTCGTTGATCCCGTAATTCAAAGGCTCATCGCCGGCGACATGGGCCGGCGTGCAATAAAGCGGCTCGTTGATGATTTCCAACAGGTTCAAGCAGGGTTCGTCGACCAGCCGGCGACCCGTGTAGGGATTCTCATGCTCCAGGAATTGCCGAAAGAATCGCTGCTGGATCGGCCAGGTTTCCCGGCACAGCGTCATCGCGGGCATGGGAATATTGTCCGAAAAAGCGCCTTTCCGGCCCTGCGGGCTGCTCCACCAGGCAATGGGCGTGAGCCAAAGATGCACGCCCCGGTCGTTGCATTGCGAAACGAGATAATCCAGCAAATCGAGGTGTTCATTGACGACGAGATTGCCTTCGGCGTCGGAAATTTCCGTATCGAAGACATGAATCCGTATGGCGTTGATCCGACGGGGGCCCCCAGGATCGTCATCCCGGACGAGGTCGGCCATGTCGGCGTCGATCACGGCTTTCATGTCGACGTGTCCGGCTTCTTTGAGGAAGCGGAATTCATTCCAGCTCTGTGGGTAATAGTTCACACCCCAGAGGGCGACTTCACCGCCGCCGTCGAATTCCAATACGCCCTTTCGGACCGTCATCGGCCGCAGCGGCAGGGGATCACCCTGTTTCCGCGGGTCGCGGCGATCGAATTCGCGTTGTAAAACCGGCTTTGGAAAAAGTTTCACGGACCCGCCCGACATCATTTCCGTGCATTTATAACCGAACCAAACGGGGCCCGCCTGGATGCCGCCGCCGGCATTGGCGTTGTGGACGGCGATGTCGAGCCGGTTTTTTTCACCGAAACGGATCAGGTCGCCGGGAACCCGGTATTCCCGAAGCGCGTCCCAGCCGTTTGTTCGGCCGATTTCCACACCGTTAAAAAACGAAACGTCATTGTCGTCGATTGCGGAAACCGTCAGGAAAAAGGGATCTTGAGCGTCGGTCCAGGATTTTGGAACGATAAATTCGGTACGAATCCAGGTCACGCCGAGTTCGTTCCACATCCGGGGTATTTTCGATTGCCGCCAGCCGGAGGCATCATCATCCGGAATGTCGCCGAGGTTGTCGAGTCGGGATTTTTCTCCGGCGTACAGTGCGGTCCAGGGCCGTGACATGAGGTCGATGCCGGGAGTCAATTCGACGGTTTGCGAGGCAGAATCGCCGGGCAGGGAAATGACGACCCGGCCCGACGCCAGGGGAGACTTCGCGGTCACTCGTGCATGGAAGAGCGTCCACCGGCGCGGAGAAAGATCCGCTTTCTCGGGCTGGCTATCCGAAACGGAAAGAGTCGGTGAAGCGACGAGGACCGGCGAGGCATCGGGCCGCTCCTCGTCGGTTCGGACAAGGACGGAAAGCTGCCAGGCCCCGTTTTCCTCGGCAAGGGGCTCCCAGGCGACCCGGATTTCACCCGCCGCGCTTACCGCCACGAAAAAGAACGCAACCAAGGCAAAAACAATTCGCTTCATTTTTCCACGTGGGTCAAAGCAACCGCAGAGCGTAGTAAACGATCAGGCATAAAACACCGAGCACAAAAACGAACAACCAGGCGATTCCGAAGCGGTCACCCCATTTTCGGGCGTTTTCGTCACCGTAACGATAATTCTTCGAAACAGGCGGATTCGTACCGACACGGGACAGCCAAGCGTGTAGGAAGTCGATGATCCAGCGGTACATGGAGGAACATTACCGTTTCATATTGGCGGACATTTTCGAAACCTCGGCAAGGAAGCGGGCCGAGGCCCGGATGCCGTTGTGGTAACTCGCAAGCGAAAATTTTTCGTTCGGGGAATGCAACGCGTCGTCATCCTGTCCCCAACCGACGAGCAGCACTTCGGCATTCAAAACCTTGCTAAAGTCGGCGACAATGGGGATCGAACCGCCTTCCCGGGTAAATACCGGCGGTCGGGCGAAGGTCTCTTCCAGGGCCGCGGACATGGCCGGTACGAACCGGCTTTCGTCCAAGTTCAGCCGCATTCCCGGCGCGCCGTGCTGGTATTCCAAATTCCAGGTAATCCCCGGCGGAATCAACGTGGCAAGGAAACTGCGGATCGAGTCCGCGATCTTGGCCGGATCCTGGTTCGGGACCAATCGGCATGTAAATTTGGCCGACGCCTTGCTCGGCACGATCGTCTTGGAACCTTCGCCCTGGTAGCCGGCGGTGATGCCGTTGATGTCGAAAGTCGGTCGGGCCCAGCGGCGTTCGTTGGTTGAGAACCCCGCTTCACCGAACCCTTTCTCTAAACCGATCTTGGCGAAAAAGTCATCGTCATTGAACGGCAGCATGGCAAACTGCGTTGTTTCCCGCTCCGACAACGGAATCACGTCGTCGTAAAACCCGGGGATCTTGACCACACCATTGTCGGCGATCAGTTGCGACAGGATTTTCGTCAGCGCAATGGCCGGATTGAACACCGAGCCGCCGAAGGTGCCGCTGTGCAAGTCGCGGTTCGGGCCGGTCAAGAACAACTCCATCGCCAAAATGCCGCGCAGGCCGTAGGTGATCGTCGGCTGGCCCGGTGCGAACATGCTCGTATCGCTGACCAACACGCAATCACAGGCCAGTTTCTTCTTGCCGGCTTCGGAGTATAAAAAATCATGGATGCCCTCGCCACCGCATTCCTCCTCGCCTTCGACGATGAATTTGATCTGGAAGGGTAGTTTCCCTGCGGTTTTTAAGTGCGATTCCACGGCGAAGAAATGGGTCAGGAACTGGCCTTTATCGTCCGTGGCGCCCCGGGCGTAGACGTTGCCATCGCGGACCGTGGGCTCGAACGGCGGCGACTTCCAAAGGTCCAGCGGGTCCGGCGGTTGGACATCGTAATGGCCGTAAGCGAGGATCACGGGTGCACCGGGTACGGCCGGTGACTCGGCGTAAACCATGGGATGGCCCGCGGTTTCAATCAGTTCCGTTTGCAGACCCGCCTCGGAAAATCGCTGCATGAACCATTCCGCGGCCCGCTTCATGTCCGGCTTGTGTGCATCCACGGCGCTCACACTGGGGATGCGGAGGATATCGAATAATTTGGCGATGAAAACGTCCTTGTTCGCGGCGATGAACTCTTGATAGGTTGTCATGGAAATGTTCGGGGAAATGATAAATGGGATTCGATAAAATACGAGTCGGAAGTTCCGCTTTGCCTCACTTGGCGCTCTTACGGTGGATGACATCCAAACCAATCCAGGGACGGAGGACTTCCGGCACGGCGACCGAACCATCGGCTTGCTGGTATAATTCCAAAATCGCAACCAAGGCCCGGCTAATGGCGATGGCCGTTCCGTTGAGCGTATGCAGGAACTTCGTGCCCTTTTCGCCCTTGACCTTGAACCGGGCGTTGAGCCGGCGGGCTTGGTAATCGGTGCAGTTCGACGTGCTCGTGACTTCGCCGTATTCACCGTCCTGCCCCCGACCGGGCATCCAGGCTTCCAGGTCGAATTTACGGTACGCAGGTCCGCCCAGGTCGCCCGTTGCCGTGTCGACGACTTGATACGGAATCTTCAGACCATCGAAAATCCGGCATTCCAGGTCGAGCATTTCCTGGTGCATGGCATCGCTTTGTTCGGGCAACGTAAAAGCGAACATTTCGACTTTCGTGAATTGATGCACGCGGTAAAGCCCCCGGGAAGCCCGACCCGCGGCACCCGCCTCGGTTCGGAAACAGTGGGAAATACCGCAAAATCGCAGGGGCAGGATTCCCGATTCGACCGTCTGCCCTGCGAGCATGCCGCCCAGTGGAATTTCCGCCGTGGCGACAAGGCTCAGGTCGGTGTTGTCGATTGAATAAATCTGCGTTTCGGGGCCCCGGGGAATGTAACCGGTGCCCTGGAGGACATCGTTGCGAGCCAAATCCGGCGTGGTCGTGAGCGTGAAACCCGATTTCATAAGCACGTCCACGGCATAACGTTGCAGGGCAAGTTCAAGCAGGACGGCCTCGTTTTTGAGAAAATAAAAGCCCGCTCCGGCGACCCGGGCCCCGGCTTCGAAGTCGATCAAATCGAGTTTTTCGCCGATTTCAACGTGATCGAGCGGTTTGAAGTCAAACTTGGGTATTGGCGTTTGGCCCAAACTGTGGCGGGTATTCGACTGATCGTCGGCTCCCACGGGCGCATCGGGGTGGGCCATGTTGGGAATCGACCGTTGAAGGGCATCGAGATCGGCCTCAAGGGCATCAAGTTTGGCCTGCATTTCGGCCCCTTTTTCGCGGAGCAATCGGCCTTCCTCTTTTTTTGCGTCGCGCTGTTCCGGGGGGGCTTTACTGATGGCCTTTGAAACGACATTGGCGTCGGCCTGGACCTTTTCGATGTCCTGCTGCAAGGCTTTGCGAATCGTTTCGAGTTCGGCGAACCGGTCGACGTCTGCCCGAACTCCTCGATTTTCGCAGTTTCTCTTGACGGCGTCGATGTTTTCCAAGATAAATAAGTTTCCACAAGTCGAGAAAAAAAAGTAAAA
>JBEBTM010000065.1:0-12849 GCA_040393745.1 Thermogutta terrifontis
GCCGAAGCTGCCCGGATCGGACTTTCCCGCTACCCCGATCCTGTGGCCCGACCGGTCCGTCAGGCGGTCTCGCGTAAGTTCGGCGTGCCCGAGGATTGGATTCTCTGCGGCAACGGCAGCGATGACTTGCTCACGATCCTGACCCGAACTTTCGTCGGTAGCGGCGAACTGCTTCGCCTACCTTCGCCAAGCTATATTCTCTACCGAACCTTGGCGGAAATCCAGGGGGCCTACAGCGAACAGGTAAATTTTAATTCCGATTGGACGCTCCCGAATACCTTTTTTACGGATCCTTCCAATTTGCGCCATCCCGAAGACGCCGCGAATCGGCTTCGGCTGGTATTTCTACCGAACCCCAATTCGCCTTCCGGTACGGCGATTCCCAAGGCCCAAATCCTGGAAATCGCGCACGAACTCCCATGTCCACTGGTCGTTGACGAAGCCTACGCCGACTTTGCCGAGGAAAACTGTATCGATCTCGTGGAAAAATGCGAAAAAATCATCGTTTGTCGGACGCTGAGTAAATCTTACGCGCTGGCCGGGCTCCGATGCGGTTTTTTGATCGCGGCTCCGAATTTGATCGACGAGATGATGAAGGTTAAGGACTCCTACAACTGCGACGCCCTGTCCATCGCGGCGGCAGCGGCGGCTTTGGATGACAATGATTGGCTTCGGGAGAACCGACAAAAAATCCTGGCAACCCGTGATCGGCTCACAATCCGCATGCGGCAACTCGGCTTTACAGTACCGGATTCGCACGCCAATTTTACTTGGAACACCCGGTCGGACATCCCAGTCAAGCCGATTTACGAATTCCTGAAAAAGCACGGCATCCTGGTCCGGTACATGGACTACCCCGACTGGGGCGACGGACTACGCATCAGCGTTGGTACGGACGAGGCCACGGACCGGTGCATCGACCTGATCAGTGACTGGCTCGATGGGAAAACGGACTAGAGGGACAAGACATATTCGACCAAGTCTTCGATTTGTTCGTCGGTCAAGCTGTCGATGTCACCTTGGACATCGCCGTGTTTGCCGAGTTTGAACAAATCGAACATTTTGACGTACCGTCCATCATGCAGGTACGGAGCCGTACGCCAACATTCGAGCAAGGTCGGTGTGTCAAAACTGCCTTTGCGGTCGTAGTAGCATTTCGTATTCACATCGTGAACCTTCTGGTCCGTGAACTTCGGGCCCGGATGACAAACGGCACAGCCGACTTTCGGGTCCTCGAAGATCTTTTTGCCCCGTTCGGCTTTTTCGCTCAACTTGCCGTCGACCAGATACGGACTCATTTCCGCCTTGAGCGAACCGACGTAATCGTCAATGTCCAAACATTTTTCCTCGTCCGGAACCGTAAACAGGATATGCTGGAAACCGGTCCGGGTACAAACCGCCGAGCTGGCTCGGACACCCTCCCACATCGCCGGGGGGGTTTCATGACAGAAGAACAGGCTCTTGGCGTTCTTCGGATTGCCCATACCATCGTTGAGCAGATCCCAGTTGTAGGCGTCCATGCGACCGTCCGGATGGCAACTCGCGCAGCTTTGCCAAAGCTGGAAGCAGAGAGTGGCGTCGTTCCAGTACATTTCACCGCGTCGGACCGAATCCATTTTCGGCTCCGGCCCCAATGCAATGGCTGAGCCCTTGGGGGTTCCGGGAGCATCCAAATCGACTTTTTGGAGCGTGTCGCTGAAATACATGCCCAGGTAAATATTTCTGCCAACCGCCACGACTGGCCTGGGAGCCTTGCCATCGAGACTGATCCGGGTCTTCATGCCGACAAGGAAGGCCAGATCGTTCGGAACACCGTTATCGTCAGCTTCAGCATAACCTTTCGAGACAAGTTCAAGCTTGGCGTGCATGATCTCGGCGTCGATGACGACCAATTCACCGGTTCCCGCAACGGCGACGTAGATTTCCTTGCCGTCGGCCGAAGTCGTGATTCCCCAGACATTGGCAGCACCTTTATCGACATCGTCGACCAGGACCGAGTTGACAAAACCGCCGTTGGGCTCATCGAATTTCGTCGTATCGATGATACTGATACCGTTGGTGTTCATCCAGCCCCGCTCAACCTGCGTGGTCGGCATTTGGAAGCGAGCCAACACCTCGGTCAGGTAGACGTAGCGTCCATCGGGCGTGATGCATATATCCAGAAGACTGCCGCTTCCATTGGGCAAACGGATGTTCTTGACCTCGCCCGAGGCCGTGTCGATGGTCGTGACCTCGGCAGCCACGTCGATCAGGGCGTCTTCGTCATCAGGAAAATTGGCAATGTCACACGGCAAGCCGTTGATGACATAAAGCCTTTTACCATCAGGAGTAATAACCGCACCGCGAGGTTCCCGAATCGCCTGGAACCGCCGAGTTCGCTTCAGATCGGGCAGTTCGTACTCGGAAACCTTGGCGTCAAAACGGTCGCAAACGTAGAGCTTTTTTCCATCGGGCGCAACGACAGGTGCGAAGGGGGTATGCCCCGCGGCGGCCTCTTTGACCACTTTGCCCGTCGCGGCGTCCAAGGCCTGGATTTTGCCATAGTAGGCGCCGGAGGTCACGTACAAGATCTTTTCATCGGAGCTCAGGGCCAGCCCATGGGGACGCTCGGCCGTGGGAAATGTCTGGACGATCTTATCGGTTTTCGTGTCCAAAACCGCGATTTCATGAGCGTCGTGGTTGACAACGAATATTTTTGAGCCGTCTTTCAAGGCGACCAGCACCAAGGGGCCCTTGTATTTTCCCTCTTCAGCAGCGGTCGTTGAATCGACGGACCGGACCGAAATGAACAGAGCGAAAAAGGCAACGATCCAAAGTGTTTTCTTGCAAGACATCAACGGCTCCTGTTAGATTTTGGGTTCGTGAAATATTGTCTCTACGGTCCATTATCTCCCTTTTCCAAGGGAATTGCAAGAGGCGTTTTTCCCCCTGCTCAGAGATACTACGTTACGAGGCATCCCCGGTTCTCCGGGAGATTTTTTTCCCGAAAACTCGACCTTGACGGGAAGAGTGATTTTCCATTATACTGTGCTTCGGTTTCAAGACCGCAATTTTCACCACCACAGCATTAACTCGTATAAAGGATACCATGGACAGCAATCGTCGGCATAAATTGGCACAAAATTCTTTGGCCTATTGGATTTTCAGACAATACGATGAATGGATTCGTCCTTACGGTCAATGGATCGGTTTGGCCGCCTTGGTGATTGCGGCACTGTTGGTCATCTTCATCGGAACGACCCGACTCCAGGAAGCGAACCGGCGCGGGGCTTGGGACCAATACTCGCAAGCCTTGATTTCCGAGAACCGGGAAGCGAATTTGCAGGTGATCGCCGAAACGATCAATGGGCCCGTGGCGAATCAGGCTCGGTTGTCGCTGGCTCAAATTCAACTCGCCGAAGGTTGCAACGCCGTACTTTTTGACAAGAAGAGAGCGGAAGAGTCGCTGACCAAGGCCGTGGATCATTTCCAGGCTGCGGATAAACATGCCACTGATACGGAACAACGTCGGCAGGCTGTTTTCGGGGAAGCCGAGGCATGGGAAACGCTCGCGGCAGTCCGGACCGGCAAGAACGATTTGGCCGAAGCGGAAAAGACGTATGCCCGAGTCGCCGAACTCTGGCCCGAGGATTACTGGGGAAAGAAGGCCAAGGACAAACTGGAATTCATCAAACGGCCCGACACGAAGAAATTCTTCGAACTGGCCGCCGCGCGGGTCATCGAAGCGCCGGCCGCGGACGGTCCGTCCGTGGAAATCGACCGTGACAATCCCGGCCTGGAGGGGCCCGGCGGATTCAGCCTGGAACAGTTTGAAACGCCCGGCACGCCCAGCGAACCGAAAACCGAAGCGGCCCCCAAAACCGAGGAGGCCCCAAAGACGGATGAAGCCCCCAAAGCGGACGCGGAGCTGAAACCCGACGAAGTCAAGCCGTCCGAGCCCGAGGCAACGAACGAACAATGACATCCTTTTGGGCCTGGATCATGCTCCTCTCGGCCGGCGTGTTTGAAATCGGGTGGCCGCTTGGTTTCAAACTGTTCGGCAAGCAGGGGCATCTTGTTTTTCTTGCCCTGGCCGTGATTTCCATGGCGGTCAGCGGCTTTTTGCTGTACTTTGCCCAACGGCAGATTCCCATGGGCACGGCTTACGCCGTTTGGACGGGTATCGGCGCGATTGGGACGTTCCTGCTGGGCGTCTGGTTTTTCGGCGATCTTTTGACGCCTGTCCGATGCTTGGGCATCCTGCTCATTCTCGGCGGTGTCATCACGCTCAAACTGGGCGGCAACGAGCACGAGCCATCAAACGGAGTCTCCATGGAAAGCGTTCGGGAAGTCGATTCGACACACCAGACCCGAGCATAAGCGCGAGGAGCGGGCTCAGGCAATCCGGTACTGGTTATCGAAGGCTTCCGCGAAATCGAAGACATCATCGAAATCTTCGCGGCGGTCGCCGGGCGTTTTACTCATTTTCCCGATTCCAATGAGATTATAGACAATCTCACCAATGTCGCCGGTGACCCGGATACCCATATCGTTCAGGACCATTTTGGCCAGATAACCATACTGCGACAAAGCAAAGTCGCGGGCCGCCCGACTCAAGTCCTGGCCGGTAACGTGCTGCTCGGCTTTTTCGTCTTTGAAAGCCTCGTCCACATCCCGGCACTCGCCCTCTTCGCATTCGCAAAGTTCCCCAGTCACGGCTTCACTTTCCTGTGAATGGCCGAGTTGGAGAACCTCCTGGGCGTAGTTGAGCGATTGGAAGACGAAAATATACGCTTCCGCTTTGTATCGTTTGTCTTGCCGGAGCAGCTCGACGAAATCATTGTCGGAGTAAAGTGAGAGCATACGCGGACGGGGGACTCCAGAAGGATTTTGAAGTGCTCTTTAATCTTTTCGTTGCTTGGCCATCGCCTGAGTTTTCGGGCCTCGGTCAGCGCTGCCGTTCGCATTACCGTTGCCGACGTCTTTCGGAACGTGATTATCCAAAATGACGGTCGAACCGGCGAGTTTTTTCGTAGTCAATTCGTAACGCCCGAAAATCATCCGGCCCGCGCTGGTTTGCAGTACGCTTGTCACGACCACGACGACCCGCTCGCCGACATGGTCCCGGCCGTTGTCGATGACGACCATCGTACCGTCGTCGAGGTAACCGATACCCTGACTGGCTTCTTCGCCGCTTTTGACTACGTCGACGTCCAACCGTTCGCCGGGCAGGAAGACGGGCTTCATCGCATTGGCCAAGTCATTCAGGTTAATGACATCGACACCCTGGATCTTAGCGACTTTATTGAGATTATAATCGTTCGTGACAAGACGTCCTTCGAGATGTTTGGCCAAAGCGACGAGCTTCAAGTCGACCGGCTGGCCTCGGAATTCGGGCAAATCGGTGTCGTCGATCTGGATGTCTACATTTTTCATCTTCTGGAGTCGGTTCAGGACGTCGAGTCCTCGGCGGCCTCGGGTTCGGCGGCCCCGGTCGGAACTGTCGGCAATCCGCTGAAGTTCGTTGATCGCGAACCGGGGCATCACCAGTCGGCTGTCGATGATCATCGTTTCCATCACGTCGGCGATCCGACCGTCAATGACGACGCTGGTGTCCAAAATCAACGGACGATTGCCTTTAAGGTTCTTCCGAAATTCGACGTAAGGAATGATGAACCGGAAATCGTCCCGCGTTTGGACCAAAAAACTGATGCAGAGATAACAAAGCACGACACCCGTGACGAGCATGATGTTTGCCCAGATTTTTTGCTGGAGGGTATCATCCGTCTGCGGTGGGATGAGCGGCGTAATGGCAAACCCCAGCGCAGCCGTGAGCAACAAGCCGACTAAAAGACCGAAATACACCGACGACATCCAATCGACGCGTTTCTTCGGAATCAGCATGTCGCAGATGATGATAAAGACCGCCAAGAGGAAAATTCCGGCAAAGACCATGAAACTGACGGTCGGACTTTCGGAATTCATCACCACACCGGAGTGCATGACGTAAATGCCGACGCCGCTGGCGACCATCAGGAAGAGACTTCGTAATACAAGGAGACCCATAGGTTGGTTATTCAATGTTGAGGGGTTTTGACCAAGACGAGATACCACCTCGGCCGAAGGACTACACAGATAGTAATCTTTAGTAAAACAATAGCGTATTGGAATGCAGTCCTCTCCATCTACGACGACATTCTAGCATCTTATACGAATGAAAAAACAAGGTTTTCCGCAAAATTCTTGTAAGAATCCAAAAAAGACCGAATGAACGGGCGATTTCTTGACAGAAGAAATGGAAAATGATACATTCCTCATTCAGTGACTTTTCCAATATCTGGAGAAGCCGGGTGTCTTCTTCTTCACGGCTGAGATTTCAATGAAATACGTATCACTATTCGTAGTCAGTGCCCTCATTTTGGCCGGAAACCTGCCCGCCGATGAAAAGCAGCGTTTGACCGAGGAAAAGAACCGGGCCGTAGCCCTGTTCGTGGAGGGAAAAACTTCCCAGGCCCGGGACGTTCTGGATTCGATCCGAAAGCCGGAGCGGGAACTCGTCACCGAAGAAATGAAAGCGGCCGGCGTTTCCAGTGAACCGACCGCGCTTTGTCGGCATGTCGAAAGGCCGCTGCCGCGCCGCGACACGCAACAGATCAACGATGAACTGCGGAAACTGCTTTCCGACGTCGATCGAAACGTCAAAACCTTCCACGTCGCCCCGGAGGGCACGGCGGACGCCTTCAGTTCGCTTCGCCAAGCTCGGGACGCCGCAAGGCAATGGCGAAAAAGTCCTGAATTCCGGGAAGGAACCGTCCTTGTGCTCGTCCACGGCGGCGTCTACACCGTGACGGAAACCCTGGAGCTCGATGTCGAAGACTCAGGCATCGTTTACATGGCCCGGCACGGTGAAACACCCGTCTTCACCGGCGGCGTAAGCGTTTCGAATTTCGTGCCCGTCACTGATCCGGCCGTTTTGGCCCGGCTGCCGGACGAATCGCGGGACAAAGTTCTCATGGCCTCCGTACCCGAGGATGTCGAGTTTCCGCCCGTGGCCCCGCGCGGATACGGCAAGAATGGACTGTCCGCCGCGCCCATGGTCGAGCTATTCATCAACGATAAACCGCAACAAATCGCCCGCTGGCCCAACGCACCGGTACCGAAAGACGGGCAAAACGGCGAAGAATCCCTGGCCGCCTCGCAGGCCGCGTTCGTTCGGACAGGCAAGGTCCATCGTGGATTTTTCGACACCGAAACCGAGAAAGAGCCTGGCGCGTTTGAATATTCCGATCCACGGCACGAGCGCTGGACCGAAGCCCGCGACGCGATGCTTTTCGGCTACTGGGGCCATCTCTGGGCGATCACGAGTTGTCGGATCGAAAAAATCGATACGAAAACAAAGCAACTCGTCCTGGCGACGAATAATCCATACGGCTATCGGGAGAACATGCCGTATTACGCTTTCAACCTGCTCGAAGAAATCGACGTACCCGGTGAATGGTATCTCGACCGCGAAAACCGAGTTTTGTACGTTTATCCGCCGGAGAACTCGAACCTGGACGAGGCGAAAGTTCGATTGTCGTGCTTTCCGAAAAATTTCCTGCGGCTGAAAAACGTGTCGCACGCCGCCTTTGTCGGGCTGGAATTCGAGGAGGGAACCGGCACGGCCGCCCGGGTCGACGGCGGCGAAAACGTCCAATTCATCGGCTGCGGTTTCCGGCGTTTCGGCAACTGGGGGCTCGGCATCGACGGCGTCAACAACATCGTCCGGTCCTGTGATTTCGTCACCCTCGGCGGCGGGGGGATCGACATGAAGGGAGGCGATATCAAAACGCTCAAGCCCGGCGGCGGATTGATTCGTAATTGTTACGCCAACGATTTCAGCCGAGCCGACCGCGCGTATGCCCCCGCGGTCCATTTAGACGGCGTCGGTCACCGGGTTTCCCAAAACCTGTTTTGCGACTCCCCTGCCCACGCGATGCGGCTTGAGGGTATGGAACACACTGTCGAACGGAACGAAATCCACAGCGTGGTGTACGAATCGGACGACCAGTCGGGCATCGATCTCTGGGGCAACCCGTTCATGCGCGGTATGGTTCTCCGCTGGAATTACTGGCATCACATCGGCAGCGGACGGAACGTCGCGGGCCAGTCGGGCATCCGGCTCGACGACATGATCAGCAGTGTTTCGATCTACGGAAACGTCTTCTTCCGGGCCAGCGGCGGCCAGTTCGGCGGCGTCCAGATTCACGGCGGCAAGGATAATGTCGTCGACGGAAATCTTTTCATTGATTGCCGATACGCGGTGAGTTTCAGTCCTTGGGGGGACCGGCGATGGCTGGAAAATCTGGACAAAAACTTCGGCGCCCGGGCCCGGGAAAAGGGCTTCGATCCCGACTCGGAAATTTATCGCGAGAAATACCCGAATCTGGCTGATTTGAAAAAGAACGCGGACCGGAATTTTATCACTCGAAATGCTGCGATCGGTTGTGATACATTCGCCCGGAACAGTCGGCGCAACGTGATGCTCGAAAATGTGAAATTGCCCTGGATGCCGGATTTGTTCGAGGAAACCCGGGGAATAACGGAGACAACCGACATCCATCGGGTCCCCGCCGAAGCGAGAAAAATCCGGCGGCGTCTGACCGTGCCCGAAGATTCGCCCCTCTACGGCCTGCTGGGCATTGATCCGATTCCCATGCGGCAAATCGGTCTCTTCGAGGATAATTTCCGCAAAGAAATCCCGGCCCCGTCGGTCACCCCTCTTTTTATCCTCGAATAGCCATGGTAAAGATTTAAGGGGAACTCGGTTTCCGGATTCCCGCCGCAGCCTGCCCTCGACTCCGATCGGGGGCGATGACGGCGATCAGCCCGGAATCGGTGATGAACCTTACGTTTTACCCCTCCAAACCTCAAACTCGACGCCTACGGAAAAACCATTTTTTTGCAAAATAAATTGTACGGGTTGCGATAATATGCTAAAATGCGGCATGCGGGCAATCTGCAATTATGGCTCATTGCCGTTTCACTATTCAACAGAATTCAACGAGTAACGCTTCGGAGTCCTCCATGCCATCGATCATTTCCCTCCTTTCGTTTCGCGGAACGCTTTTGCGTGCCGCTTTGATTCCATTTCTTTTGTGCGCGTTCACCCTAAGCGGTGCGGCTTTCGGCGAGGAAACCAAGTCGGAAAAACCGGCAAAATCAAAAAAAACCGAAGATACTGAAAAACCTGCCAAGAAGGACGGCGAAAAGAAAAAAGAAGCGGCGAAAAAGGAAGACGCCAAAAAAGACGAGCCCAAGAAGGAAGAACCGAAGAAAGAGAATTCCAAGAAAGAGGAATCGAAAAAGGAGGAGCCAAAGAAAGAAGAGCCGAAAAAGGAGGAACCCAAGGAAGAGCCCAAGCCGGATACCGTGAAGCTTGAAAAGGAGCCGATGCGTTTGTCGGTCAAACTTTCCGGCGTTTTCGAATCGAAAAAGGCCGAACATGTTCTGCTCAAGGGCGAGGATTTCTCGCAATTCGAATTGGTCGAAACGGTCGCTCATGGAGCCAAGGTTCGCAAGGGCGACGTGTTGATCAAATTCAATCCGAAAAAATACGAGGAAGCCTTGGCCGAGAAAAAACGAGCTCTTCGGCTCAGCGAAATTTCGCTCCAGGAAGAGGAAATTTCGTTGAAGTACCTGGAAAAACGACACCCGATGATGCGTGACGCTTTCGAGCGAAACAAGAAGGAGTTTGACGAAGATTTTCTATTTACGATGAACGTCGATATGGATTGGACCAAACGTTCCTATGACCTGAGAACGCGTATCCAGGAATTCCAGGTGGACAGCGCCCGGGAAGAGCTTCGGCAGCTTGAAAAAATGTATGAAGCCGACGACCTCGTGGAAGACACCGAGGAATTTATCCTTAAGCGGTCTCGGTTCATGCTCGACGTGCAGGAATTCAACGCCGAGATGAATAAAACGTTCATTGAGCGGTCGAAGGAAGTGCAGTTTCCGCGAATGGAAACCAGCCTCCGCGAATCGGCCAAACTGCGTGATCTCAGCTATCGGCAAGCGAAGGAAACGTACGAATTTTCGCTGGAGCAGGCCCGGCTCCGCTTGGCCAAGGCGAAGGAAACGCACAGGAAACTCGTCGAGCAGCACGAAAAATTCGTCAAGGACAAACGGATGCTGATCCTTCGCGCCCCGGCGGACGGCGTTGTTTATTACGGTGAATACAACGGCAAATTCGCTCCCGGCAAGTGGAATAACGCGGCAACGGTCGCGGCCGGAATGAAGATCGAGGAAGTCATCAAGAATAACCAGGTTCTTTTCACGATCATCGATCCCAAGCCGACGTTGCTGCGAACGACCGTGCCGGAAAAGGAATTGCACTGGATCAAATCGGGCACGCGAGGCACGGTCGCCCCCACGGCGTTCCCGGATTCCCGCTACGCGGTCAAGGTGACGAGCCGGAACGACATGCCTTCGGCGGCGAATGATTATGTCGCGTTATTATCGGTCGAATTGCCGGACGACGCGAAGATATTCCCGAACATGACGGGCTCGCTGGATCTGATCGTGTACGATAAGAAAGAGACGATCCTGGTTCCCACGACCGCGCTGAAGCGGGAGGAAATGGAAGACGACGACTGGAGCCATGCGTATCTGTATGTGTACGGAGAGAACAAAACAACGAACCGCAAGAAGGTCCGGACCGGCCAGGTCAAGGGCGACAAGACGGAAATCCTCGGCGGTCTTTCCGCGGGCGCCGACGTGTACAAAAAATACGACGACGGCGAAAAAGCCGTGAAAACCGCCCAGGAAAAGGCGGAGAAGGAAAAGGACAAGGTCGAGAAAAAAGAGGAGAAGTCGAAAGACGAATAATGCCCCTTTTCGATTGCGGGGGTCGAGGTATGCCGAAGCCCCCGGAGTCCGAGGCGGTCCTTGTCGGATTCGGTCGATAGAGTATGATAGGGGGTTGTCCAACACGCATCGAAGTATCGTGATTTTTCACCCCGTTTCTGTTCCAATTCCATGCGACACGTCATTTCCGCTCTCGTTCAGAACGTGCCGGGCGTCCTGTCCCACATTTCCGGGATGCTCGCCTCACGCGGTTACAATATCGACAGTCTGGCCGTCGGAGAAACCGAAGACAGCAAGCTCTCCCGGATGACCTTCGTCGTCGTCGGGGATCAGCGCGTCCAGGAACAGGTCCTCAAGCAGCTCCAGAAAATCGTGACCGTGGTCCGCGCGGAAGACATCACCGGGAGCGAGCATGTGGAACGCGACCTGATGCTCATCAAAGTCGAAGCCTTGCCCGGCGCACGCAGTAAGATTATCGAAATGGTCAATATCTTCCGAGGCAAGGTCGTCGATGTCAGCGATACGTCCATGATGATCGAAGTTTCCGGTAACGAATCGAAATTGAGAGGCTTCGTCGACACGATGCGTCCCTTCGGCATCATCGAGCTGGTTCGCAGCGGAATCATCGCCATGCCGCGCGGTTGATTCGTTTTTGCCGTTTGTCGGGAAGATGCAAGAGATTTTTTCGTTTTTTCCCCAACCGGAATGATTTCGATTGGACAAACGGGAAAAAATGACCTATAAAGAGTGATAGGTGATCTCGGTGGCGGGTTCCCCCTGCGCCGGAAAAGATTCGGTGGTCGATCCGTATCCTTTGAAATGAGGCATAATATGAAAGTTCTGACTTTTTCCTGTTTAGCGGCCCTGTTGTCGGCCGTTCTGTTTCTTCCGGCTCATGCAGAAGAAACGACGAAACCTGTACCACGGACCATCGACCTCTTCGACGCCATCGAAGAAGGGCTTCTCGACGTCAAGGTCGTGACAGAAAGCTCGATGAATGCGAGGATTACGGCGAAAAACATCTCGGACGTTCCGTTGGTTGTGAACCTACCTTCGACGTTCGCGGCTGTTCCGTTGCAGCAGTTCGGCGACGATTTCGGCGTTGGCGGTGGTGGTGGCGGCGGTGGACGTCGCAACCGGGGTGGCGGCAGTAGTCGCAACAGCGGTAGCGGTGGCAGTAATAACAACAGCGGTAACCAATCCAGCGGTGGTAGTTTCGGAAATAACAATAGCGGCAGTAGTAACCGTGGTGGTAACAACTGGAGCCTAGCACCTGAAAAGGTCGTCCGGGAGGACGTCAAGACCGTTTGCCTCGAACATGGCAAGCGGGAACCCAGCCGTCACATGAAGTACGAACTGAAGCCGTTGGAATCGGTGACGAGCAGCCCGGAAGTCCAGATGTTGTGTGAACTTGTCGGTAGCGGCGCCGTCGATCAGGATGCCGCCCAAGCGGCCGTTTGGCACTACAATAACGGTCTGTCTTGGGAAGAGCTGGCGAACAAGACGCTCCGCCGGCCGGGCGCCTACACGGAATCCTATTTCAGCCGTCGGCAGATGGCTTATGCCGTGGCGCTGGGCCAGAAGGTCGAAGAGAAAGTTGCCGAGATGGAAAAGTCGGCACAAAAGAGCACCCCGAAGCATGAACGCTCCGCCTCGGAAATGTAATTGGTATTTAATCCAATTTGTTATAGAGGCGAGAACGATACATTCGTCTCGTAGAATGAACTCCCGGAATTTTTTTCGGGAGTTTTTTTGTCCTTCTTCGGTGTCAAATTACTTTTTTAGGGCAATTTTTAAAGTTTCAGCTTGAAGAAAAAACATTTGGATATATCATTTTGTTAGCGCGCCGGTCCGGCGCTTTCATTCAAATTCGGTTCCTGTTTCATTTCGGAGGAAAAAATGGTAGTTTTCAAACGTATTGTCAAAATGGGGGGGTGGGGGAAAGCCCAATAATATGCCTCGTTCTTTTAACATTGTCGGGATTAATTTCGTAATAAAAATAATTGTCGTTTTGATTAGCCT
>JBEBTM010000066.1:0-12806 GCA_040393745.1 Thermogutta terrifontis
ACAATCCTGAGGTTTGAATTATCTGCCCTTGTTTACTAAAAAAACGGCCGACGATTCGTACGACTATTTTGCCGACGGTGCATGCCATTATGCTTCGTTCAGGGCCATCGTAACGAACGTCGCCGAGGCACTTCTCGTCACGGGAGATGAAAACAACGCCGTTCTAGCCCAGAATTATCTTGCGTTTCCGTTTTACATGATGGTCTACGGTCAGGCCGGGCTGGCATACTACGGTTCGCTCTGTGGGGCCTTGAACGGCTGTGCTACCGCGCTTTCCGTTTTCGTGCCAGACGTCAAGGAAAAGTTCGCAATGATCCAGGATTTGGCCGTCTACTACGAAGAAACGCCGCTGCCGATTTACGTTCCGAAAGTCGACAAATATCCCGGTAAAATGCCGCCCAACGCCGCGAAGTCGATCCTCTGCCATCTTTCGCTCGACAAATGGATCAAGAGCAGCGGCACGAATCTGGAAGGCTATACCCGAGTCGAGCGCTGCATCCGCGTGACCTGTGACATGGTCGTTAAAACGGTCGAACTCCTGAACGAATATCATGCGGACCGGATGAAAACCGTTACAGGTCTGGCACCGCTCCTGCCTGAAACTCAATCCTGTATTCAGTGTCATTTTGACGATCGGGGACGCTACGACAGCATCTCGAAAATGAACTGTACGGAATGCCATCCGAAACCGAACGAAAATCGATCCTGCCCGAGAAAGTGAAAGACATGAAAACACAAAGAATGATTCCCACCGCCTTTACTCTTGTCGAACTTCTGGTCGTCATTGCGATTATCGGCGCCTTGATCGCCTTGCTTCTTCCAGCCGTCCAGGCGGCACGTGAAGCGGCAAGAAGGATGCAATGCACGAACAATCTCAAACAACTCGGCCTGGGGCTACACAATTTCGAAAGTACTTTTCATGAATTTCCCGCCGCACATCCGGGAGCGGTACCGAAAAAATATGAAAGTACGACCGGAGCTACACCCTTCAAATTCAGTTGGTCCGTTCATGCACAACTGACGCCCTATCTGGAGCAAATCGGTATCGCCCAGCGTGTCGACGTGACCGAACCCGTGCTCTCGTTTGACAATTCTCCGCCATTTCCCGACAATCTGGGCGAAGTTTTCAAAGTCCCGGTTCCTTCGTTCATCTGTCCAAGCGATTATCGAAAAAACATCATTTGGACGACGGTATATGGCGAAACAGAACTCGGACCAACCAGCTACAAGGTTTGCATGGGAAGCGGTGCCATGAGTACGAACCCGGGCGTTTCACGAACTTATGGACCGGCCCACCATACGGACGGGCCGTTTATGGTTCGAGATCGCCAAAGCCCAGCTTCGATCACCGATGGCTTGAGCAATACCGTATTCATGTCTGAGTCCATTTTGGGGACCGATTCGACAGGTTTGACGAAAGACACGGCGGATCCCCGGTTCCATTTTCTCGACGAATATCCGATACTGGTCGAAGATGATCACCAGGATATGGCTTTGGATCAGGAGATTTGGCCCCGAGGCTATTGCTGGAACGGTGGATATTTCCGAAGCACACTTTATAATCATTTATTTACGCCGAACAGCAAGTTTTTCGATGTTCACGCGAACGATGCAAGCAACTACCTTCAATCCTGCGGTATTTTCGCGGCGAGGAGTTTACATCGCGGCGGTGAGAATGCCTTCATCGGTGACGGCTCGGTCCGGTTTTTTTCCGACAACGTTTCAGAAACGGTATGGCGGGGGATTGGCACAAAAGACGGTGGTGAGGCAACAGGTTTTTAGAACAATAACAGGTTTCAATTCAACGATTTTCCAACAATCCTGATATCATGAATATTTCAGAACAGCTTCAAGGAATTCTCCAGCGGGCCTTGGAACGCAAGGCACCGAATCGTGATGAAATGGTACGATTACTTCAGTATCCCGAACAATCGCTTGAAGCCGGTATCCTTCGAGCCGTCGCCAATCGGATCACTCGTGAGCGTACCGGCAACCATGCAATTCTGTCCGGGCAAATCGGTTATTCAACGGCGCCCTGTTCGGGCGACTGCACCTTTTGCGTCTTTGGTGCCGGTCATTCGACCTTTCCCGAAGTCGAAATGTCGGTCGAGGAAGTCGTCGAACATGCCAAGGCGATGACCGAAGGTGGTATGCTGACGAATCTTTGGCTCATGGCAATGCACGAATTCGATTTCAACCGCTTTCTCGAAATGCTAGCTGCCGTGAAAGCAGCCATACCGGATTATGTGATTTTGTCGTCGAATTTAGGCGATCTTTCTTTGGACCAAGCAAAGGAACTCAAAGCCGCCGGGCTCGATAGCGCCTATCATACGGTTCGGTTGCGGGAAGGAATTGACACAAAAATCGACCGAAAAACCCGACTCAAAACGATTCAAAATATTCAGGAAGCCGGACTTTCCTGGGGGTTCTGCTGCGAACCCATCGGGCCTGAACACACACCGGAAGAACTCGCCGATCAGATCGTGTTCGGCATGGGCCTGAAACCGAAGTCGTTTGGAGCGATGCGACGCGTGTATCTTCCGAATAGCCCGATTGCCGATCGCGGTCAAATTTCCTTTCTCCGCCATGCCCAGGTTGTCGCCGTCGTCGCCTTGGCCACGCTTGCCGATCCGGAAATCACGGTGATTGGAGGGCATGAAGCGAACCTGATTGTCTTGACCTCGGGGGCCAACAATGCCTGCGCCGAATCGGGAGCCAATCCCCGTGACCAAGCCGTGGAGACAGCAGGGAACCGGGGGCTAAGCGTCAAGGATTGTGCCCGGATGTTCTACGAGGCCGGTTTTGACGGGGTCATCCGGGCTGATCGGAATACTGTTTCCCTAAAAGACTATTTCAGAAAACAATAAATGTTTCAAAAATTAATTGAACGTTGCGAATCCGGCGAACTGCTCCAGCCCGAAGAAGCGATTCTCGTACTGCACGAGGATTTGCAAGGTGAATTATTGCAACGCGTTTACGTGGAAGCGGATCGCCGGATGCGTGCTTACTGGAAAAACCGGGGCCGCATCTGGTCGGCCATCGGTGTCGATTCGGCCCTTTGCAGCCGCAACTGCAAGTTCTGTTCCCATGGCGCGGCCTGGGGCGTTTTTGAGAAACCGCACGAACTGAGCGTCGAAGAAGTTCTGGAACACGTTGCCCGACTGGTTCCCTATAAACCTGACTGGATCACACTGCGAACGACACAGGATTACGGCATTGATCGGCTTTGCCATCTTGTACAAGAAGTTCGTAAAGCGACGCCGCCGGAGTCGGAAATCGTCGTCAATACAGGAGAGTTCGGCGTCGAGGAAGCCAAAAAGCTGAAACAAGCGGGAGCCTCGGTCGTTTACCACACGATCCGGTTGCGGGAAGGTTGCGATACGGGTTTGACTGTCGAGGATCGGATTGCGACGCTCAAGGCGATGCAGGCAGCGGACCTGAAAATGGCAGCCTTGGTCGAGCCACTCGGGCCGGAACATACGGACGAGGAAATCGTCCAAGCGGCGTTTCGATTGAAACCGTACGACATCAGGCTCGGCGGCGTGATGGCCCGGGTTCCGATTCCCGGTACGCCGCTTTACGATCTCGGTGAAGTTTCCGAAGATCGCCAAGTACGGGTCATCGCCATGACTCGCTTGATTTACGGCCCGGAAGTCGATGCCATCTGCATTCATCCGCCGATTCCCGAAGCGTTGCAGGCCGGAGCCAATACGGTCGTGGTCGAAAGCGGTGCCATTCCGAGAGATCAGGACTTGAGCAAATCGGCTTGGCGTGGTTTCAGTCCGCTTGATGCCCAAAACCTGTTTGCCGAAAAGGGATTTGATGGCTCTCGATAATACCCATTCTAAAATAGTACCATGCGAATTCAAATACTTGGAGTCGGTTGTTCGAAATGCGAGAAGCTGGCCCAAAATGCAGAAACCGCAGCACAAGAATCTAGTATGGATTTTACGTTGGAAAAGATTGGCGACATGGCCGGAATTCTGGAATTTGACGTTCTCCAAACGCCGGCTTTGGTCGTCGACGGTCGCGTTTGTTGCAGTGGAACGGTTCCGACCGTCGATGATATCAAAAAGATACTGCTCGAATCGAAATAAGAGGCATGGGCTCGAAAGGAATCGGCGTAAAAAAACTGATTACCGCTTTTCTTTTTATTTTCATCGCTTCGGCCTTGGCGACACAGTTGTTTTTATCGTTTCAACCACATGAAACAACGGACATTCCGGACGGAAAGCACCTCCTTTTCTTCCATGCCCAAGCGCGATGTCCGACTTGTATCAACATGGAAAAATTGATACGAAAGGTACTTGACGATTCGTTCCATCATGAAACGCAGGCCGGTAAGATCGGATTGATGACGATTCCTTATGACGTCCCGGAAAACCGTGAGCTTGTCGAGCAATTTCATGTCGGAGCCATTTCAGTTATCCTTGCCGAAAAAAAGAATGGCCAAATTGTCCGACATCGGGACTTGTCGCCGGATGTTTGGAACAATCATAGCAACAATGCAGCGATGACAGAAATTCTTTCCAGGGAAATCACGCGATTTTTGAACGAATGAACTCGTCGGAATGGTACATGGCACTGGCCGGTGTGTTTTGGCTTGGCATGCAGACATCGATCTGTCCATGTCCATTGACAACGAACATTGCCGCGATTTCGTACATCGGACGCAAGGCGGGTCGGCCCGGCGAAACAGTTGCTTCTGGCATCCTCTACGCGTCTGGTCAAATTCTGGCTTATCTCTGCCTTTCGTTCGTCGTTCTTGTCTTGCCGATTTTTTCCGGCGATCAACTGACCCGTTTTTTCAGTTCGACGCTTCATGTTGTGATGGGACCGATATTGATTCTCATCGGTATGGTCTTGTCCGGCTTGATCCATTTTTCACTTCCTTCGATAAACGGCGAACGAATGAAGATAATGGTCGACCGTCTCGGTTTCTGGAGCGCCTTTCCATTGGGCGTCCTGTTCGCCTTGGCTTTTTGCCCGACTACGGCGGCGATGTTCTTAGCCATGATTTTCGTGTCCGCAAAAGCCGAATCGATCTTTTTCTTTCCGCTGGCTTTCAGTATCGGCATGGTCTTGCCCGTCGTTTTCTTTGCATTGTTATTTGCTTTTCAAGTTCACTGGATTGGCAAGGTATTCAACGCCGTGAAAAAGATGGAAGTCGGAATGCGACTTTTCGCGGGTACCGTTTTCATCTTGGCGGGTGTTTTTCTGACAGTTAGGATGTCATGGGCTCTCATGTAGATCGCATCGGTTTATTGTATTGATCAGTAGGTCAATGCTCAGTGGTATCTAGTCCAACTCAATATTTTTTTGGCATGGCCCACCTCAGTATTAGATTTCGAAAAATCAAGGGCAAAACGTTTGTTTCAGTCGCTGGTTAATTTCGAAGGTTATTACGCCCATGGGAGCCGAAAAGGGAGCCGGGTGCCGAAAAAAGTGCCGTCAATTAAAGCATCTTTTGCAGCGGAATGTCACGTTTTGCAGGGCTTGCAAGTCCAAAACGGAACGGCTCTTACGACGAAACTCCTTTGTTTTCAATAGCTTACAAAAACGGGCCTCGGTTGCTTCCTAAACCGTAGGTCACAGGTTCGAATCCTGTCGAGGGTAGTATTCTAAAGCGTTAAAAGAAAACGCTTTACGTCCTATCGGTTTTAACGGTCGCCACTTACGACGGCCCGAAAAAGTCCAAGGATGGTCCCCGTTGATGCCCCTTTGGTAGTTTTCTGACGGCACCAATCCCGGCACCGCAACGATGACGTCACCGGAAGTGGCACCGGAAAAAGGACGCCTGACGAAGCGTAACGCATCGAATTATTTGGCCTTATCATCTTTCTTCGGCGCATCGGGCCAAGGCACAGGAATGTCCTGATCGACATCGGAAATCACTTCGCCTTTATCGTTCCATTCAATTTGGCGACCGAAAAGACGGTTTTTGACAATGGTCTTGTAAGTAGCAGGGTAACCTGTCGGATGGAATTTTATCTCCGTACCGCTACCAGATATTGTATAGCGTAATTCCAATGGTGAAATGTTTTCGTCATCGTTGTAGTTGTCATTGTCGATTTCAAACATGTCCCCTTCAATCCAAATACCAACACCATTCTTATCAAGCAAGATATACTCCCCAAATGCGCGATTTCCTCCGATATCTTGGATGATGGCAACGTCATAAAGCAAGCTGTTTTCAAATCGAAATAATATGCGTAGATCAAATGAGTTCGTTTTATTTGCAAGCACATTATTTAACAAAGGCTTGACTTCCCCCTTTTTTAAACTGTTAAATTGATCACGGATCACATTCAATTTTTTTACAAATTCCTTGTCATTTGGCAATTGGGGAAAGTTGATTTTTTGATGTTCCGGTATTACTATTCTATGGATAGTAACATCTTTGTTCAGTGTAGATTCTTTAAGTTCACGGCAGTATTCCCGGTCGATAGTTTTTTCAACTCCCGTCCAAAAATTTTCTTTGTGTTCTAGATAATCATCAAAAATTATTTTTCCAGCCGTATCCCATTCAATTCGACTTGCTCTCGCTTCGACAACAGGATTTTCAGGATCGTAGACAGAAGGAAAATCAAACTCACCGGAATTGTCATTTTTGCTAAATTGGATCGACCAAAGAGGATTCTGAAAAAATATCGGCTTATTGTCTGCAGATAGAATCACCACACCTTCAAATCGAAGATTCATTGTAAAAAAATCACCTTGACCATGTGATATTGCAAAACCGCTCAGGTAATACTCATTTCGGGGTTTGAGAAAACTAAAATCATAACTCAGTTCTATTCCATCCCATTTATCATGTTTTTTGGCTCGTGCAGGATGCAGTGTTGCTTGTTGCCAATTGTCGGATAAAGCCGTTTCGACATGCCATTCCATTCTAAGTAAAAAGAATTTGATTTCATCTTTACGCAGACTTTTTGGAATTGAGTATCGATCAAACACATCCGGTGAGCTTTTTCTTTTCTCGTCGTTCTGTCCGGCATGCAAATGCGATACCATGAGAAAAAGACATAGCGTTGATATTACTGATATCCAAATTGCTAAACTATTCATGACGTTGTTGCTCAAACTATCCGAATTGCGCTGCAAGGACGAGTGCATGAACAATCGCATATCAATTCTCCATTGCCGGTTTAGTGTTTTCAGAACAAAATTACTGCACATTTTATGATAGAGCTAGGTTCGCAACTCTTTTCGAATCAATCGGTTGCAAGATCAGCCCTGTGAAGGTGTTTATTGTTTCGTAATATTCGGTTTTTTCACGTTTTGATCGGCGAGAATTCGGGCGGTTGAAACATGTGGACCGTCGCTGGCGTCACGGGATGGACGAGATTTCTTCGGACCGCGACGAGAACGTTTGTATTTCGGTAACTTCATCCGACCAACCAACTCACGCAACAGCTTTGCATAGGACGCATCCGTCAGCCCGTCAATCAATCGGCTCCAATCCATCGCTTCCACCGCGATCTCCATGCCCGTCCAGCCCGTCGACGTTTCCGAACACATATGATACCACGACAACTCCTCCACCGCCGACTCGCCGTGAACACTTCGCAACGCCGCCCGCACAAGCGAGACTGCGTTGTACGCCTTCACCGCCAGGTAAAACGCGAACACCGCCGCCTTCGGATAGGCCAACGTATCGATTTCGCAACGCAACGATTGCTTCAGTTCCTGGAACACGCCTTCGATCCGCCACCGCTTTCTGTACAATTCACTTACTTGAATCGCCGTCGCGTCCTTCTTCTTCAGATTCGTCAAAATGTGAATTTCCGTTTCGCCATCGCGTGTTTTCGTTTTCAGTTTCACCGTGATCCGCCGGAGTTTCAACTTCGTCCCGGATGTTTTTTGATCGATCATTATTACCTGCTCGAAAACATCGCCCGTCTCCGTCGAGCCCTTGAATTTCAGCGTTCCGACGGCGGACCGGCATTTCAGGTTGCCATGATGACGAATCACGAAGTTTCCGTTGCGACTTGCGATTCCGGCGAGAAAAGAGACAACGCAAAAGTTTCGATCGGCGACGATGCAATCCTTGAGTCGTATTTGTTCGAGAATCGGACCGAGCAACGCCCGTTCCTGCGTGTGCCCGTCTTCGCACGGGACCACGTCGCGGATCATGCCGTATTCCTGATCGTACAAGGCGAGGGCTTGACCGGACAACGGACCGGCGGTCTTGTTCCGCAAGCCTTTGAGACGTCGCTCAGTCGCCGCGAAGTGATTGCCGTCGAGGTACATCGTACGAAAACCGGCCAGAACCGGGACGTGTTTTCCGCCCAGTTTGTCGACGACCGGCGAAAGGTGCCGGAAACCGTCGGTGACGAGTTCGCGGGAAACTCCCGTTTCAAGTCCGTTGACTTTATCGTACAAGGCGCGGACCGAGACGAGAATCTCCTCCTGATGGAGTAGATAGGCTCGGTTGAGACTCGGCACGCTTTTGAGAACGACTTCGTTCATGAGCATCATGACGGTGGAAAAGAGGAGCGTTTTTTCATATTGGATTTCGGAGGTGGAATGAAACAGTTGGTCCATGCGTTCGGGATCGAGATCACGTTGCAGGACGGCACGGACGAGGACGGCGACGGGCGTTTTAGCGACGAAGGCTTCGATTTTCTATCCGAGTTCGAACATGGACGACTCCTTTCGAGGGCGTGGCGGGTGGCGGTTCGCTTTTTCCATCCGCGAACCGGAGTGTCCAGTTTAGCGCCTTGAAACGTAAATGATTAAATTCAGTACACCACCTTCACAGGGCTGGTTGCAAGATTGCATTTATTGCGGCTTATTCAAAATGCAGGTGATGAAACCAGCTCTAAAAGATTCGTCGATGAAAGTGCAAAATGTCGACTATTAAAATCAATCACAAATTTTCGGATAATTTTTTTGGAATAGAAAGCTGTATTGTCCATGTCTTGGTTCTTTTGGCGCCGCTTGGTCGTGTGTATCGAAATCCTAATTTCACAGATCCTTTGCAATCAGGCGAAGGCAAACCGGAATTTCCGAGAGCACCCAAACACTGGTCAACACAGTTGTGATTTGGTACATTGTATTCGGGCGTGTTATTTACTGTTGCAGTGATATAATCCAATGCGGTTTTTGCTGCATCCAAATCCTCTAATGCGAAACGCCTCACTTCAGTACCTTGATCGCCTGATCTTAGTACCCCAGGAACACCAACCACAAATGGAGTTTTGTCTGTCGGCAAATAGTGGTTTTGAGCAAAGGCATACATCGCATTATCAATAGTACCGTTGTCGCCAAGCCCCCACTGTTGATTTGCCCTGCCTTGTTGATCAGTTGAAAGATTTGGCATCTCTCGAGGCGAAACACCTATCTTCCAAGCGGCGTGTCCGACATCAATAAATCCATTTCTGCCTGATCCGTCAATGAGATATAAGCGAGTCGGATTATAATTATCCGCACCACGCACATGTACGCTGAAATAAAAGTCTGGCGAAACAAATGTGATTGTTTCTGATGTCGACAGAACAGTGTCGTCTTCAAGCGTAACGGATACTGCGAGTGTAACGGATTTCTCGCCGGGAATTGCCGTCTGAACGACAGGAGACACCTTTTTTAAGAAGGCGCCTCTGCTTTTTTCGGCTGACAATTTGTCCGATGCAATTGTGAAACCTCCGGCGACACTTTTTATAACCATTTGTTCACCGCCAACAGTAACAGTGTACGAACACGATTTCACTTTTTTTGAAACATCTTCCTCGCGATCGTTCTTTTTTTCGACAATAGCGATTAAAAATTGTACTGTAATGTCATTGTTGATTCTAGCCGGACTTGGGGTTACCGGTGGGTTGCCTTGCGAAACAGTTAAGGTGTAATTGCCCTGCGTATTCGAAGCAGCCCAAATGCTTGTGGGTAATCCGATTGCGAAAATAAAAAATAGAGCGCAGCAAATTTTTTTCATCGTCGTTCTCCTTGAAAAATTGGGGGGGTGGCCGCCATTTTAGGCAGACGGGTTATTAAACTGGGAAAGCGAGGTTGCAGCATGCGTGACTTGGGGACAAATCCCACGTAAAGATAGCGGTGTATATTCAACAATTAGTTCACGTCAAACAAAACGCCTTCATTTTCTATAACAGCACGAACATTCAACGGTGATTTGAATTGAAATTTGTGGAACAAGTGCTGATGCCAGACTTGTTTTTTCAGACTTTATGCAATCCTCAAGCATGACGGCATCAGCCTGCCTAGATAGTCAGGCCTGCTTGTTTTTTACCTAAAATCGCGGCTACACGCAAAAACTGTGACATTGCAGTTTCACCAAGATTGTCTTGAAATTCCTTGGTCAATAAACTTGTAAAATTCGTTCCAGTCCCATTTGTGATCTATTGCATTATTACGTCCTGCCATCGTTCTTGCGCTCCAGCGATACGATGCGTATTTCAAATTGGTAAAATCAACGAAATCCGCTAATTCATACAATTGTACGGAACGAAGGAGGGTTGCGACATCGGAGCGAATTACTTTTTTGTCAATGGGGTCGATTTCAGAAACAGAATACGGTTTCTCTTCTTTTATGATAACGAATGATCGGATCAGAGAAAAAGCATCTTTACGAGATGTGGGATAAAACCATCTCGGGTTTTGGTCACGTTGGCATAGTATCTGATCCATTGCATTGATCCTCCACCACCATTGCTCAATCGGGTTGTTCATTTTCAATGCCCAATTTGTCGATTGTCTGACTGGAAAAGGATTGTCAGAACGAGCTGTCGATTGCATGTCATGGATACAATCGAAAAACACAGCACTCATAATTGTGTTAAACGAGTAATTGGCATCGACTCGGACAGTGACGAATTCATTCTCTTTTATCTCGATATAAAAACGTTTATACACGCCACCCCAAAAATCCCGGACTCGACCAAATGCCCCTTCTGAAGCTCTAAAGTAATATTCTTGCGCATCAATATTAGGATCGCCCAATTTTTCAAATAACGTCTCCGGAATCTTCATTGTTTTCACAGAAACAATGTAATCGCGAATTCTGTTCATGGAAGAATGCCCGTCCTTGTTGAAGAAATAACACGAAACCAAATATTGTCCCGGTGGAACTCGAAATGTTCCATAAACATGCGGTCCATCAAGTGACATCGGATATGTTTCTTTATGGTCGTCCCATTCGGACTGTTTGCGACCGCCCAAGTCAAGGCATTGGAGTACTCGTGTGTCTTCCGATTCTCTCCAATGAACCCAATTACGGAGTTGATCTGTTTTGGCTTTGAAATTTCGCCCGATCCAACCAATTGACTGGAGTTCATCCAAAAAGTAGCCACAAAAATAATTGAATCCTCCGCCACCTTGTGCGCAGAGAATACCCGAATGGCGTCCATATCGATCAATCCAGTTTCCTTGCGTACGCCAGTCGTCGTTCAAAGCAACTATTCTCGATGAATTTCTTTCTGGTTTCAGGCTTTTCAATTTGTAAAACAATGCCCGTAGCTCTTCATTTGTTGGCGGTTTGGTTGGGCTTGGCAACGGCGCAAAACCGCTTTTCGCAACGGAATAAACAGGTCGCCCTTCCTTCGGTTTGTTTTGCGTTTTCAGCGTCAATTCCATTTGCGGCTTGATCACGCCTCCAATGTAAAGGCCGATCAAAGGCATTCCGTCTTGCATCGGAAGAATTGCTGAAACGTAATTGTCGGCCATGCCCATCGACTCCCGGTCGCCCGTACCACGACGCCCCGTTTTGGGGTCGATGGCCATGAAGCCCTTCAATCGTGTGCCGATCCAGATGGTCCCATTACCATCTTCAGCCAAGCAAGTGATGTAATCCTCGGGCAATAATTGCTCCATAATATCCTTCGGGCATTCCTTCCACTCCTTCGGCGCCCCGCCCCAGAGGCCCCGCACCTTGTCAGCATAGTCGCGGCCACGGACGTATTGCATCTTGCTCAGGTTTTTGTCCGACTTGACAAGACCCGTCGGCGTGGCGATCCAGATCGTTTCATCCCGCGCAACGAGAATTTGATTGATCTGGTTCGTCGGCAGACCACTGCCACTGGGCGTGAGCGGGACGGGGCTGCAATTCCCGGGGCCGTAGCGATCCGGGGCCGTGATGTTCTTCGCGTGTTTGTAGTCGCCGTTTCTGTTTCGATTAAAGATCGCGAGGCCGTGACATTGCGTTCCGACGATGAGCGTGCCGTCCTTTTTGAACGCCAATGAAGACGCCTGGTCCTCCAGCAATCCATCCTCACGTGTGAAATGCTCCCATTCGTCAGCGTCGATTTTATAACGAGTAATGCCCGCCGAGGTCGCAATCCATACGTCGTCGTCGACGGGGCAGGTTTGGATGTCGAATATTCGTTCGCCGATGGGACCGTCGACGACGTCGTAGTTTCGCCACGTTTCGCCGTTGAAGACGGAGACGCCCGTGTTGAGATTCCCGGCCCAGAGGCGACCGAGTTTGTCGATGGCTAGCGTGTAGGCGTTTGGGTCGCCCATGCCGTCCTTGTCGGTGTACTGCTTGACGTTGCCGAAATAATCGTAGCGATATACTCCGTGGTCCTCGGTGCCGACGAACCGCTCGACCTTCGGCTTCGGGGCGGGCCAGTCCTTCGGGCTGATGTCCGGCAGCGTGTCCGCCATGATCGGCACGGACGCAGCGAGAGCGAACAGTGCCACCAGACACAGCGTTTTCCAGGCTGAAATGCGTTTCGAGTTCATCATGACGATTTATTTGAGGGCGCTTTCTTCGGGATATTTCTGGACGACGTGCTTGCGGACCCTGTCCTTCATCGGATGGTCCGTGGGCAGTCGGCCATTCAGTTTCATCA
>JBEBTM010000067.1:0-12721 GCA_040393745.1 Thermogutta terrifontis
CCACGTACCCGATCAGGACGGTTCCGTTCAAGGAAACATTTCCGTTTGCGGCGGCAAAAACCGGCGTTCCCGTCGAAAGCGGTCCCTCAATGCCGATCATGGTATGAACACCTGTGTCCGTATAGGGGCGGACGTCGACGAGTCGGTCAAGATCGACCTGGTCGTTCGCAACGGTCCCGATTCCGGCCTCCGTTGAACTTGCTTTGAGCAATTTTCCATTTCCCGCATAGACCACCCGCTGTCCACGGAGGAGAAATTCACCGGCCAACCCGCTAAAATTACCTTTTTTTTCCATAGCATTTTCCTTTTACCGTTTTTGGAATAACTCACCGGGCCAAAATATTTCTTGGCCAGAACGGTCATGAATATACCACGGACTTCCTTTCGCACCGTTACATAAAAATGTAATTGTACTTCAAAGAAAAACGCTTTTTTTGGACGATGAACCGTCGCTATGTAATTTTCCACGGGCCGAGGTACCCGAAAAAACATGATGGATCATCGGCAAACAGTTCGGCAAGGACCTTGTGGCGATGGATCATGAACGGGTGCATGCCACGGTAGACTTCGGTTGATTCGTAATCACATCCGGTAATGCCCCGAGCCGGATGATTTAATTTGTCCCTCTGAAATGGAAAGCACGGAATTTTTGAAGTCGACGGAATCATTTTCCTGAAATCCGCAGTGTCGCCACGGTGGAATTGCCGGGGCCGGCGTTGTCCATGCGACGTAAACCGATTTGCGTCGAGATGGACGGACGAATGATTCGGTGGCCCTTGCCGGAGCGGCGCGGGGAGGGTATAAAGAAACTTTCCGTTTCATCGGCCGGATCGTCGGGCAAAAACAGTTGGACTCGTGCCGAATGAAAATCCTATCGGCCGGATCGATATGTAATTTTTTGTGCGATTTGTCCGACAGAACGAAACATCCCCTTTGCTGCAGTAAAAATCCAACGGAGCAAAAACATGGAATATCGCCCCCTCGGAACAACCGGCCTGACGGCGAGCGTCGTCGGCCTCGGTGCGGAACATCTCGACAACAAACCTTACGAAATCGTCGAAGAAACCATCGACGCCGCCCTTGAATACGGCATCAATATCGTCGACCTGTTCATGCCCGGAACACAAGTGCGGGAGAATATCGGCAAGGCCCTCAAGGGCCGACGAAAAGACGTCATCATCCAAGGGCATATCGGCTCGGTCGACCTGAAAATGCAGTACGATGTCAGCCGGGACGTACCGACGTGTAAACGATATTTCGAAAATTTGTTGCGGTGCCTCGGTACCGATTTCATCGACATCGGAATGATGTTTTTCATCGACTCCGAGGAATCGCTCCGTGATGTTTTTGAAACGGAATACATCGAGTACGTCCGTCGACTGAAACGCGAGGGGAAGATCCGAATGATCGGGGCCAGTTCACACCACCCGGAAATCGCGGCCAAATTGGTCGAGTCCGGCGAAATCGAACACCTCATGTTCAGTGTGAATCTCGCTTACGATATGCTGCCGTCGAGCGTGTACATCATCGATTCGCTCATGTCGGACGAAAAGATCGACGTAAGCACGTTTCGGGGCGTCGATCCCGTCCGTGCAAAACTGTACGAACTATGTGAAAGCCGGGGCGTTTCGATCACGACGATGAAAACCCTGGGGGCCGGCAAGTTGCTTTCCTCCGAACAGACGCCTTTCGCGATGCCGCTTTCCGTGGCCCAGTGCATCCATTACGCCCTGTCCCGACCTGCCGTGGTCAGCACGCTCATCGGCTGCAAAAGCCGAGCCGAGATCCTCGAAGCGGTCCGGTATTGCGACTTGAACGACGAAGAAAAAGACTACACCGCGGTCGCCGCGACGCTGCGGGAAACATTCCAGGGAAAGTGCATGTACTGCAATCACTGTTTGCCGTGCCCGTCAGGAATCGACGTGGCCGTCGTTACGAAATATCTCGACATCGCCTTATTGGACGAAAAGAACATCCCGCCGGCAACCCGCTCGCATTATCATTCCCTCCCGCACAAGGCATCCGAATGCATCCGGTGCGGTTCCTGTGAAAGCCGATGCCCGTTCGACGTCAAGGTCATGGAAAACATGGCAAAGGCATCGCGGGTTTTCGAGAAATAACTTGTTCCTCTTGAAAGACGGCCGGCTCTCGACTGCTTCAAACCGAGCCCCGGACACGATGGCATGTCCGGAGATCGGATTCAGGCTTCCGCCGAGCGAGAAATTCGGTCGGTTCCTTACTGGCGGAAGCCTCGGTTCGTCTTTCTTCCGAACTCTCCTCTTTCGGGAATTTCATCGCATCCATCGATGTTGATTTTAGTATCGATATTGCGCGTCCAGTGAATTTTGATTCTGGATCATCGCTTTGCGGGATCGATTCCAATCGGACGATTCAACCTCCTTGGCCTGAGTGCTGTTCAGAACGGCTGATCTTTTCAAACGCTCGGAACCGCCCAGGTCGGCGGCTCGTTCTTCCAGGTAAGCCGCGTTATCCGCAAAAGCCGCTTGGGCGCCTTTGATGTCGCCCTTGTCCCGTAAGGCCATGGCCCGCTTGTTTTCCACGTTGGCAACCAGTTCGAGGTATTCTTCCATGACCGGTTTATTCACCTCTTTCTTGATTTCCTGCGGCGAGTTTGAGAACTTGATTTCCACCCGGCTGCTCAGTTGGTCCACGGTTTTCGTTTCCATGTTCATATACTTGAGCGTCGCCCTGGCCAGTTCCCGGCTCTTGCCGCCGTCCGTGGCCGGAACTTCCACTTCGAGCATGACATAACGCTGGTGATCGCTGTAAAGCTGGTTCCAGCCGAAGGTGACTTGCTGGCCGGTGATTTCGACATCCATATTCAACGACCGGATCGGCCGAACACCTTCGGGGAGCACAACGACACAGGAAACTTCTTGCGCGACCACGGACAGGGCGGTATCGAATTCCTTTTGAAAAATCGTAGCCAGTTCGCCGGCGCCTTCAATAAACATGTGATTGCCGTCGCTCGCGGCCGCCAGTCGGGCCATCAAGTCTTCGTTGTAGCCGGTCCCCAAACCGAAGGTGGTCACGGAAATTCCGTGGCGAGCCAGCTTTTTGCCAAGGTCGGCCAGCGCGTCCGGCGTGGCGGGGCCGACATTGGCCTGGCCGTCGCTGAGCAGAATCACGCGGTTGACCCGATCTTTGTCCAGAAATTTCCGGACTTCTTCGCCGCCCTTTTCGGTTCCGGCAAACAGCGCCGTGGTACCACGCGATGTAAGTTCCCGGATTTTTTGCTCGACACTTTGTCGATCCGTGAGCTTCGTGGCCGGGACGAGCACTTCGATTTCATGGTCGAAGGCGATGACGGAAACGATGTCCCGTGAATCGAGCATTTGCAGGGCCTGGATTGCGGCGTCTTTGGCACGCTCGATTTTCGGACCGCTCATGGATCCGGAACGGTCGATGACCAGTGAAATGTTCAGCGGCGCCCGCGTTTTTTCCGATTTTCGTTCGAAACCCTTGACGCCGATCTTCACACAGACGGTTTGTTTCTTGCCCGCTTCAAGAACGGGCCGGGGAGTTGAGACTTCCAACTGACACTGTTTGGCCGAAAGCGAGGCGGTTCCAAGAAACAAAGCCGCCAGAAAACAAATGAGGGTACGCATGCTGAGACTCCTTTGATCGGTGAGGGGAATGAAAACCCGGCTTCGGGAAAGCCGAGATCCGGAAAATCCACTCCGGACAAAAGGAAAGACGCCCCCGCGGAAAGAATCTTAGCAATAATTTTGAAAAAAAGAGCAATGCCGAGGCCGAGAATGTGGAACAACCGGTACACCGAAGGAATTTGGATCGGATGAATCGTATTCTGGCGTCTTCAGGCGACTCAAGAAAAAAGACGGCAAACCCCATACACCTTATACGGAAAAAATATCCCGCTCGCAATGGTTTGCCTTGTCGGCATGCTACGGTAAACCGGCTTGGAGAGGGCGATCTGCGCCGGCTCCGAAGACTCGCATCCGCCGTGGCGTAACGAAAACCCGCTGCCCTGGTTCCAGTTCCATTTCCCGGCGTTCCTGGTGCGTGATCTCCGCCGACAACGCGTCGCCCGTTTCCGTAACAAGTTCAACCCGGACATATGCGCCGGCGGCGTGGACCCGTAGGATCGTCGCTTCCAAACTCTGCGCGGTATCCACCGGTTCCAACGAAAGCCGAAGTTCATGCGGTCGAACGAAGATCGACGCTTCTTGACCGTCAATGGTTTCCACGACGTTTTGCGCATCGATTTCGTAAGTGTATTTTCCGTCCCCCAGGTGGATCGTACCGCTTTCCATCCGGCCGCTGAACTGGTTGACCGAACCGAGGAAGTTCATGACGAATTCCGTGGCCGGGTGATGGAAGACTTCGTTGGGTGTCCCCGCCTGTTCGATCCGGCCCACGTTCATCACGGCCACGCGGTCGGCGACTTCGAGGGCTTCGTCCTGGTCGTGCGTTACGAAAACGCTGGTGACGTGAATTTCGTCGTGCAAACGTCGGAGCCAGGAGCGAAGTTCGATCCTGACCTTGGCGTCCAGCGCCCCGAAAGGTTCGTCCAGGAGCAGGACCTGCGGTTCCACGGCCAGCGCCCGGGCCAATGCGACCCGCTGCCGCTGACCGCCGGAAAGCTGATGCGGGTACCGATTGGCAATGGAGTCGAGCTGGATCAAATGCAGCAGTTCCATGACGCGGTCCCGGATTTCCACATTCGAAGGACGTGTCTTTTTGGGCCGGACACGGAGGCCGAAGGCGATGTTTTCGAAGACCGTCATGTGCCGGAAGAGGGCGTAATGCTGGAAGACGAAGCCCACACCGCGATCGCCGACTTGCTGTCGGGCAACGTCTTCGCCGTAGAACAGGATGGGCCCGCTGGCTTCGTCGGGCGATTCCAGTCCCGCGATGATCCGGAGCAGCGTCGTCTTGCCCGACCCCGAAGGACCCAGCAGGGCGAACAATTCGCCGGTCTCGATTTTGAGACTCACATCGGATAGAGCTTTGAACGAGCCGAATGATTTCGTAATGTTTTTGACTTCGATGCTCATGGTGTTCTGCAATGCAGGCTGCAACTTGTTTTTTTGTGCGTTATTGTCCCAGGCGGATGGTGACCGTGCCCGGAACGCCGGCGCTGATGACGTCGAGGGTGATGCCGTTCGACATGCTGCTTTGCTCTCGGGTCCAGACGTAATCGCGAAGCGTGGGGACCGGTTTGCCGTCGACCCGGACAATGACCGTGGAATCCTTCACACCGGCTCGCTGGGCGCGACCGCCGGGGATCGCGACCATGACCACCACACCGGGAGTGTTGCCCGTCCGAAGGTCGCGGAGCATTTTTGTTGTCGGTTGGATGAGCAGAAGACCCAATTCGCTGTCCGTGTAGGACGCGACGTTCGAGCCCAGCATGGTTTCCTGGTCCGGATTCGGCGGCGGCAATTCGACCAGTGTGACCGGCGCCCGGTATTCCTTACCGCCGCGCAGGATGACCATGGTGTGTGGCTGCCCCAGTTCGGCCCGCTCTGAAAAGCGCCTCAGATGATATTCCGCGGTAATCGGTTGGCCGTCAAAGGATAAAACCACATCGCCTTCTTTGATTCCCGCTTTTTCAGCGGGTGAACCGGGAATCGGGTATTCGACCAGTACGCCTCGTCCGGCCGCGGTGCCCAGTTCCCGGGCAATGCTCGGATTGATGGCAACGACTTCCACGCCGAGCCAGGCCCGGACGACTTTATCATGCGCTAAAATCTGTTCGGCGACCCATTTTGCGTTATTCGACGGCAAGGCGAAGCCGATGCCCTGGTTGGCCCCCGTGGCCGAGGCGATGGCGGTGTTGATCCCGATGACTTCGCCGTTCAGGTTGATCAGGGGACCGCCGGAATTGCCCGGATTGATCGCGGCGTCGGTTTGGAGAAATTCGGACCGGTGAACCCGGGGCACCGACCGGCCCTTGGCGCTGATGATGCCCGCACTGACCGTGGCATCCAGATCGAAGGGACTCCCGATGGCGAGAACCCAGTCGCCAATTTCCATGGCGTCGCTATCCCCGAATTTGGCAAAAGGCAGCGTTTCACCTTCGGGCAGATCGAGCCAGATCACGGCCAAATCCGTCTGGGGGTCGTTCCGGAATTTTTTGCCGTAAAATCGGCGTCCGTCCGTCAGCTCGATTAACAGTTCCCGGGCCGTGGCGACGACGTGATTGTTCGTCAAAACGTAACCCCGGGGATCGATAATCACGCCGGAACCCGAGCTTTCGCCCGGCTGGCGCCGCTGCGATTGACGGCGAAGCGAGGGAATCCGAACCTCGCTTTCACGGCGTTCCTGCGTGGTTTGAAGGCGGGAAATGACCTTAACCGTAGCCGGGAGCACCTTGTTCGACGCGGACCGGAAAATATCCGAAAGCTCGGTTGCGCGTTGCAGGAATTCGGGTGAATCCTTCGCCGGAGACTGGGCCGACAGCGGCCATGCACAGACGGAGAGCACGAAAAAGAGGAAGATCGAGAGACGAGGAGAGACGTTGCTGATCATAGGGCCGCTTTCTTGGAGGCAAGGAAGGGTTTTGGAGCCGGAAAAGTCACCGGCAAACCGCTCCGGCGAGCGTGTCCCTATTATTCTCTATGACTCAATGCTTGTCAAATGGTAGAGAGCGTTGATTGGCCCTTCAGCCCCGCGCTGATGCTCGGGGCCGGTGTTTTGACGCTTCGTATACGGCAGCTCCTAAAATTCCAGGGTCAAACCGGCCTGGATCGTGTGGACGCTGAACCGGCTGGCGTACTCCGCGTTGTAACCGCCGAAGAAGCTGAAATGCTGGTTGACCTTGGCATTATAGTTCAGGCCCACGCCGATACGATCCCGGTTCATCGAAGCGCCCTTCACATTATAGGGAACCGCGCCTTCGTAGGTTGCGACGGTGTGGAAATTACCGCCGCCGAAATCATGAATCCAGCCTCCCCAAATGGACGGCGTGGCCACCCAGCCGAAGCGGTTGATCCGGGTTCGGCCGAAGCGGGCTCCGAGTTTCATGAGCACCGAATCGTTGTGATTCCCGTCGACCTCGGCGATTCGCCTGCCGTTTGCATCGGTTTCATCGTAGCTCTCTTCGTCCAGATAAACGAAATCCATCGAGGCGAAGGGCGTGATGTCGGTCCAGTCGCCTCGGAATTTCTTCGAAATTTCAAATGCGGCGTAACCCATGTCGCCTTTGTGTGAACTCGAAACCGGAACGCCCGCCGGAGTTCGGTACAGATCGTAATCGCTGTAAACATAACCAACCGAGCCGGTGAGCCGAATCCGGTCGCTGGTCGTGTAAGAACCGTACATCGAGAAAATAAACGAATCGACGTTACCCCACTGGGAACGGTCCGAGGTTTTCAAGCTCGAAAATCCGCCGCCGAACGCCATGCCCAGCACGAGATTCGAATCAACCCAGTGGTCGAAGCCCAGGGCAATGCCGTAGGAATCGGACTGGTAACCTTGAGTGGTATCGCGACCTTGGTGGAGGAAATCGCCGTAATTCTGGAGCCAGAGCACGGGAGCGCCGTTCGGACAATAACGCTGCCCCCGGAATAACCCTCGGCGATTTCCAAGGAGTCCGTTGTTCAGCAGACCCTTGTACTCCGAGGCCGGTACGTCGAACTGGTTATCGAGACGATAATGAAGAATGCTTCGAAGATTCTCCGCGTTTCGGAAGGACGCCCTTGTTCCCGCCGAATTGATCGTGTGAAGCGCCTGCTCCAGGAAATAGCCTTTCTCCGAATCCGGCAGGATCGACGCCTGGGCCAAAAGGCTGTTGCCGAAGGTGAATGTCGGCGCTCCTTGCAGCGAACTCATCAAACGGCGATGATTCCAGGTGATTCTCAAGCTTGGCGGCTGTGGCGTGACCGGGCCGGTTCCAACCGCGGAAACCGAAAGTCCCCGACCGGAATCGGCAATCTCGGCCGATTGAAGTTCCAGCGACGAGTCGCTCGTGATTTTAATTTTATTCTGGCCTCGCTGGATCGTGACACCGTCTCCGTTCGCGCTGCGGGTACCGTCGGAAATCGTTTGGCCGTCCAGTTGCAGTCCGCCTTCGGCCCGAACGATTTCACCGTCGTAAGCGGCCGCATCTTCGGCGACACCGTTGGCGGCCAAGACGATGGTCGTCGTGCCTTCCATGTCGGCCAGGAAATTGATGCTGCCCGACGCCGAAAGCAGGTCGCTTGTCGCGGCCGTGTTTCCGAGATCGAGATACAAATACGAACCGGCATTGAAGGCGATGTTGCCGTCGACCCGGAATTGGCCCGCGCCGCCGTCGCCGACGTTCAGGCTTGTCCGGTTGTACATCGTGAGGTCGCCGATGATAACGGCTTGGTTTCCGAAACCGCCAGCCAGGCTGCCGGCGGTGACTTCAGCGCCGTCGGTGAACGTGTTCTGCTGGTTCAGCGTCAAGGTTCCCGTACCCTGCTTTTCGAGCTTGCCCGTGCCGGTAATGCTTCCACCGGTAAAGGAATAATCTCCCGAACGGACGGTCATATTGCCGACGGACACGCCGCTTGTCGCAACGGTAATATCGTGCTCCCGGGCCGAGTCCGAGAAGACGACGGTGTCGCCGTTCAGGAAGTATCGGCTCGACGTGGAGTTGTTGTACCAATTTGCGTCGGCCATGCTCCAGGCGTCGTTCTCGTCACCGCTCCAGATGACGGTTCGGTTGATATCGAAACCGGCGAGGGTAAGGCTGATCTGGTCCGATGTGATTTCGAAGACCCGGCTTCCCATTCGGTCGTTCACGGATGTCGCCGCCGGATCATCGCCGTCGATGGTTCCGACCGTGTTATCTTCGCTGAACCCGGCCCCTTCGGCGGAAACGAGCAAATAACGTCCGTTTTCCACGCTGTTAACGACATCGACGATGAGTTTCTGTGTGGCGTCGTTCGTGTCAACCGGCAAGTCGAATGCGCCGGCCATCAGCGTCAGGGCCGGAGTTCGTAGGATTTCGCGTCCATCCAAGTCGATGCGAATCGTGCTTCCGGCGGCGAAATTGATCGCCTCGGCATGGACGGTATTCCCTTTCGCATCGGACAGAAGCGTAGCGTCGGTATGAAGGTTGAATTCGGGGTTCCCGCTTTCAGCACCGTATCGGGCCCCGTTGGTCAATTGCATCGTGCCGTGAACGTCCGTCGTAGCGCGGACGTCCGAATGGTGCGTGTCGAAACGAACGGCGCCGCCTCCACTGACACTCACATGGAACGATTCGCCGGCGACCGGATTAGCCGTGGCGATCGGGTCGAAAAATTCGATGCTCCGTCCCGCATCTGCCGTGAGATCCAAGAATGAATTCCGCCCCGAAAGACCGGCCAGATAGATCGCGTTGGGGTCCGTTCGATTCTGGAAATTGTTCCGGAAAACGATATTCCCGCCTGCACTACCGGCCACGGCATGGAGCGAGGCGTTTTCCTGGACGTAAACGGCGCCGCCGAGCCCCGTCGTCCGATTGTTCTCGAACAAAACGTCGCCGCCGTTGATTTCGAAGTTCGCGGCCGCAACGGCGCTGCCGTTCACGCCGAACGTGTTACGATTATTAATGTCACGGAAAATCGTTTCTCCGCCCAGGATGCGGACCGTACCGGTCGCCTCTTCACCGAAGGAAACCCCGGCCACGGCCACGCCGTCGATACTTTCGAAGATGATCGTCCCGTTGGCGGCGCCGCCGGTTTCATCCCGACCGATATTGAAGATATTCTGATTCGCTTGGAACGGGTCGCTCACGAGGATGCCGACATGGAGACCGTCAGAACCTAGCGGGGCGGCGAAATCCCGATTGCCTGTAAATCGAACCGTTTCACCGGCCGCCGCGACCAGGCTCGCTTCTACGTCCGTTGCACCGTTCAAAAGGATCGACGTGTTCCAATTATTGGCGTCTCCACCGGCCAGGGTCAGGGAGCCATTTTCATAAAAAGTCAGGACGCCCCATGTGTCCGATCCACTGCCGTTGTCAAAAGATTCCGTGCGGACCGATCCGCCGGAAAACGTGTAATCGCCGGACATGTAAATATCGCCGACCGTGACCCCGTTGGCATCGACGACAATGTCTTTGTTCAAAGTAGCATCACTGCCGAACGTGGCGGAAAGATCGCCGTTCAGAAAACCTGTCAGTGAGTTGCTTGAGTTCCGCCAATTTCCGTTCCATTGGCTCCAGAGGCTGTCGCCCGGATCAGCGCCTTGGCCGTTCCATGTGACATCGCGGCGATCGTCCATTCCCGAAACGTCGAGAACGATGTCGTTCATGTTGACCGTCACCGCCCGGGTACCGATGCGGTCATTGGCGGCGGACAAATCTGGATCCCATTCTTCACCGTCAAAAAGGACGTTCACATGGGCGTTCTGAAATCGGGCTCCGACGGCATTGATGAGCGTATAGGTTCCGTCGCCGTCGACGTTCCGGACTTCGACGTTAAAAGTTCCCGTTCCAAGGGAAGCGACATCGCCGGCGAACGATAACAAATTGCCGCTTGAAACACCGCCGAGCATATCGGTCACGATGCCGCTGCCGCTCTCCAGGACGATGGCCTTGTCGCTCGAACCGGACTGGCCGACGGTAATGACGTTGTCACCGTTCGCCTGGATGCGGGCTCCGTTTTTCAGGACAAATCGGCCCCGGTCGATATTGATTTCCGCGCTGTCTTGCAGGTCCAGAACACCGCCGTGGACGACAAACTCCGTGGTCAGCAGGCGTGTGCCGGGCAGAACGGCGTCGTCGGTCCGAAAGACGTTACTGCCGCCTAGGCTCCAGGTTCCGGCGTCGCGTTTGTTGATCTGGATCGTCCCCCGCGAGTTGCCATTGCCGGCGGTCAGCGTCTGGATCGCCTTCATGGGGTCGTCCATGTTCAGACGCCCGTCGCCCGTGACATTCAGCACTTGGGTCAGGTGTTGGCTTTCCGAGGTGAGCTCGAAAAAGATCGAGTTGCTTTCCCGCCCTCCCGCGGAATCGGCAATGTTGTCTCCCCAGTTGGACGTAAACCCGGCACCCGTGTTCAATGTCAGCGTGGATCTTCCTTTAATGAGCATGGCGCCGCCTTGCCCGATGGCCTGGTTGCCGAAAAAATCCGTGTCGGTCAGGGCCAGCGCGGCGTTTCGCAAAACGACGGCCCCGCCGCCGGTCGTGGACGAGTTTGCGACAAACGAGGAGCCGCTTACCACCGCCGTGACCGTCTCGTCGACGACAAGGCTGCCGCCGCCTGCCGCGCTATTGTACTCGAAAACGCTGTCGTTCACGGTTAAATATCCGTATTTGACATAACCGACGCCGCCTTCCTGCGTGGCGTAATTATCTTCGAACGTGGCCCCGTTGATGTTGACTTTCCCCGTTTCCGAGTAGAGAACGCCGCCGTTTTTGTCCGACATATTCTCTTTAAAACTCGCCCCGAGAATATTGAGTGTTCCGCTGTTGAGCACTTCAATGGCGCCCCCGTTCTGCTTGTTGCGGAATTGGGTCAGATTCAGACCGGACTCAATACTGAACACGCCGTTTTGTTGGACAAGAAACAGCGACTGGTCCGTTTTCAAATTGGCCCCATAGATGTCGAGGACCGTCGTCACCGAACTGCCGGGCCGAAGCGTAACGATGCCGTCTGGAAATTGATAATTCGCCCGAAACGGGGCCAGCACGGACGTGTCGTTGTCGTAGACGACAATTTCGTCTCCGTCGGAAATCACTTTGGAAGATCGAAGCACTTCCAAGGTGGCGTAACGCTTTCCGATGCCGACTTCGTGTTCGGTTCCCAATGTCTGTGAGACGGGAAAAATCGATAAAATCGCTGCCAGGGCCAATCCGGCAATTTTCGACCGCCTTGTCTGATTCACACGGAGATTGTTCTTTTTCATGTCCGCTCTTAACTTGGTCTTAATAGACAATCTTTGGCTTCACGGACCCGATCTGCACCGAAAACCGCAAAGACCTCCACTCCATTGGGAAGAATCCGCACCGAGGTCCGAGGAAATGCACGCACGATACAGAGTCATTGTCCCTTATCGTCGCTCTCTTTGGACAATCTTGCCAAGAAATTTGAATTTTATACGGCTACGCATGCCAATGGGGCCATAATCGAACCTTCCGCTCCTGTTTTGCCGGTTCTCATCACGAAAAAAATCACGATTCCATTGCAATGCGGCATATTGTGAATTAGAGTAAAGCAACGGCCGGAAGGGAGTCGGTACTCCGAAATACTGGCGAAGACCGGACCGGTTGTCCGGCCGTATGGTGAGTATGCCTTCCTTTCGGCTTTTACCCAAAGACCTACCAAATTTTACGAGACCACGGCATGGTCGCTATAACGCCTCTTGACAACGGTACGGCCATTCGCGAGAATGTACCCCGTCGGGAGATTTCCGGCTCAGACGGTTGCGTTTCAAACCGTCAAAATCGGTTGTTTTTCGCGATTCGAGCCATGTAGAACAAAGGTCGAAAAACTGAAGTATTCGGTCGAATTTCCGTGAATCCAATTTATTGCGGGACGGAATTTAACGTACATTCCTCCTCTTTTACCCAACGACAATGATGGCCAAAGCACCGATTGACGTCTACCGCGATTGGCTCGGTATTCAGGAACCGAACCGGCCGCTCAATTATTACCAGCTTCTCCGTCTCAGGGCTTTCGAGGATAATCCGGCCCAGATCCGTGAAAACTACCGTAAGCTAAACGCCCATGTACGTAAGTTTGCGTCGGGCGATTACATGGCAGAATCCCAGGCCTTGCTC
>JBEBTM010000068.1:0-12621 GCA_040393745.1 Thermogutta terrifontis
TTCAGGGTCGCTTGGAAGATGCGAAAAACTGCCAGAATCTGGCTGTCGAACGACTCCAGGAAGCCATGGCGTGCGACCCGAACAACTTCCGTGCATTGCGTGCTTTAGGATATATCCGCGAACAGTCGGGTGACATTCAGGGAGCTTTGACAGATTACCGTCGATCCTTGGAATCGAATCGGGCTCAAAGGGACCTGGAAGAGCGGATCGCCATTCTCAGTCGCGGCAACAACTTTTCCGGGCGCCTCGATGACGCCGGGGAATTCGAATTACCCGATCAACGTTGCCGGGTCGTCCAATCCCACACCGCCACCCGTTGTCGCAACCACGCCCGGTGCAACGACTTATACCGGAACGTCCAATTACCAAACGGGAGCCTCGGTCTACAACGGCGGTTCCACGACCCGGGTGGGCTCGACATTCGGTCGGAGTGCGTTTTAAGCGGAAGCCACAGATCGCGGCTCTCAATTTCAAAACGCGTTACCGACTTTTCGAGCTCGTTTCGGCTTGTCGATGTCGACGCCACAGGCTATGCCCGTTTGGACGAGCAGGTTCCAGCCCGCCAAGAGCTGGAGATATTCGTCGTAACCACGTAGTGTCGGCAGCGTGATTGTCGGGAACAAGGTCGGTTTCGAGGAGATGGCAACAACCGTCATTCCTACGCCGTCGGTCAGGTTTTTCTTGTAGAATTCGGCATCCTGTTCAAAGGGTTCGATGAGTACAACCACGTCTTCCGGGTTCATGACCTCTTCAATGCCGTGAACGACAATCGTGCCTTCGAGATACTGGCTCCGTTTGCGAGTGATTTCGTTCGCTTTCAGGGCAAGCTCCTCGGAAACGCCGTTGTTCCGGCCCGCGAGATAGATCACCGGCGCGGCGGCCACTTTGGCGATCAAATCCGTGTCGTATTCCTGGGCCAAAACCTGCTCGGCCAGTTTCGCCGCTTCCGTTTGCCGGCTTGGACAACCGCAGCCGGTCAGGCCCGCCTCGACGGCTTCGTACACTAGGGCCTGTTCGACCACGCTCATGGTCGCGGCCACGGCGTTTTCCTTGCCGCAGCTCAAAACGATCGAATCGGCGATTTCCGTAAGTTTCGTGCTTCCATTGGCCGTGAGTCCGAAGAGCCGGGAATGCTTTTCCGCGATCAATTTCTGGAACAGGACAATCAGTTCCTTGGTCTGGCCGCTGTTGGAAGCCCCCATGACGGTCCATTTCGAAAGATCGTATTCCAGCGATTGCCGCCCGCCTTCGGTGGCCATGGCGAGTTCCGAGCCGCGACGCAACATGGAGGAAATGAACCGCTTAGTCGGGAAAATCCGGCTCGAACCTTCGCCCGTCAGGAAGAATCGACCGGTCTCCTTCACGGCGGCGACGATCCGGTCGACCTGGTTGAAATTGAAACTGCCGATGATTTCCGGAACTCGGAGCATTTCGCGGACCAAGGCGAAACTGTTGTACTTCGTGTCGTTGAGGTTCATGGTTTAAAGCTGAAAAAGAGTTGTGAGGTATCAGGAGCGCACAAACGCCGACGATTATAACCCGTGATTGCGGCGATGTCCAGTTTGGTTCCTGCGGTATTGAGTCCCGGCAGGACTTTCGTTATATTGGCGTTCTTCCGATTTTCATACCCAACAGGATCAGGATTATGACCGACTCCAAGAAATTACCCGCTTCCGCGTTCGTTAAAATCGGGTTCATGGTGCTCGTGCCCGTGATTTTCGCCGCAATGCTGATCGTGACCGTGCATTGGGACGGCACGAATGTTCATGTTGGTATTCCCAAGATTCCCCGGCGGGAAACGCCGAACGAGGCGAAAATCGTACATGTTTGCTTGCCCGGCGGCCACGGTTATTCTTCGGAAAAAAACCGACTCCGGGGCCGGTTTGCCACGCCTGGTAACGTTCCCATGAAAAACGCAGTCGTTCGTGGGATGCAATTCCTCGAAAGCCATTCGGGAAGCTTTCAGCCTAAACTCGCCGAAGACGGTTCCTTCGACGCGCAAGTGTACGCCAATGCCGAAATCGTGCTGTTTTTCGAAGACCGGGACCAACTCTGGGCCGCCCCGCCGTACACGCTAAAAACCGACGACGCCGAAAAAACGGAATACGAGTTCACGATCCCCCTGTTCCCGGCCCGGCACATCGCCGCAACCGTCAAGGACAAGAAAACGGGTCAGCCGTTGCCGAACGTCCGCTTCGAGTGCATTCCGCTTTACGGTAATGATTTCCAGTTCGGCGGGCCCCGTCGAAGCCGATTCTATGATCCGGCTTACACCGACGCCCAGGGCACCTTTCGTCACGTTGTTTCCACGGGCGATTACGTTTTTGTGATCGCATCTTTGGCAAGCGATTATCTGTCCACCGACCGCGGCACCGACGAAGAGCGGGAGGTTTTCGCGCGGAAAGTTTCGATTACGGACGAATCCGACGAGCCTCTGGAAATTTCGTTCGAATTCCCCAAACTCTTTCATGGCCGGCTGCTGAATCCCGACGGCTCGCCGGCCAAGAAGCAATCGGTCGTATTTCGGGGCTACGCTTGGAATAACGATTATCTCGGAACGACCACCGACGACGACGGTTATTTCCAGATTCACAAAACGCCGGAGTTCATGGAGCTCCAGGTCAATTCACCGCGGCCTCACGACATCGGCAAGGACGAATACCGTCTGGACCGCTGGTTTGCGAAGGAACTCGTTACCGAAGCGGCGGCCGACCCGGACAAGGTTTGGGAATTCGGGCTCTTTGACACGGCGACGATTCGGGCCCGATTCGTCGATGAGGCGGGAGCCCCCATCACGGATTTTTCCGTTCGCACGTTCCGCTGGAACAAGCCCGACGACGAGACAACCAAGGTCAATCACAGTTGGGGGTTCAGTCCCCCGAAAAGCGAAGTGCCCGGCGAATTTTTGTTTCCGTATGCCGTGCCGAATGTCGAATACCGGTTTTCCGGACAATTTCCCGGCATTCTCCGCCGCACGGACATCGCCCTGACGGCTACGGCCACCGAAGGAGGGCAATTCCTCGATCTGGGCGATGTGACCATTGCAGCCGAACCGCCGGATACGACGCCAAAACCCTATGTTCCGCCGAAGCGGGTTCCCATCCGGCTTTACGATTCCTCGGGCGGCGTTATTAAAAATTACGAATATTATGAACTCACGTTTTACCCCGGCAGTAGCACGGGCCGCAGCACCGACGGCACCCGCGTTACGAAAGGCGACCAGGAAAAAACGGACTGGAGCAACAGGGACTGTCTCTGGGAAACCCTCGGATTTTATGATCCGTCGAACCGCTGGGCCGCGAAGCCGTTGAGCCGGCCGGCCGATTGGGATTGGCAGTCGAAGGCCGAAATCCGAATCGATACCGAGCCGGGCGAAATGATCGGCGGACTTGTACTGGATGAAGCCACGGGAAAGCCCATCGCGGGAATGCCGGTCTTATTGATCCAGAAAGTCGAACCTGAAGACGACCAGGCTCCACCCGCTCGGGTGAATACGCTCCACTGGAGACTGGTCACGGACAGCCAGGGTCGCTTTGCCGCGTGTATGGTTCCCGGCGATTTCCGGATCGCCTTGGGCGGCGCGGAACGGGGCCGCTGGACGCGCGACGTTCGTTTGGAATCGGGAAAACCCGTGGATGTCGAGCTACGGATCCCGGCTCCCTTTGTCGGAAAAGTTCTCACCGCCGCAGGTCGACCCGCCGTGGAAGCGGACGTTACGATTCACCGGCTTTCCGAAACGATTACGATGAAGACGGACGCCCGGGGCGAATTCCGGCTTTTTCGGGCCCCGGAAGAATATTCGTGCATCACGATTGAATTGAAACGGACGAGGGATGCCCCTGAGCGTTTGATCCATTGGATCGAGCCGGGGGCGTCCAAAACGGGCGTCGAACTCCGGCTCAGCGACATCGGCCTTCACTGTCGGTTCGTGGACCCTTGGGGGCTTCCCGTGAAGGATTCGCCGCAGGGATTCCGGGTTTCCGCCGAATTCGCCAAACCCGTGGCCGATCAAAGCAAGTACAAGCGGGTTGACCGAATCTTCAACGAATGGTCGATCAAGGAGGGCGGCACCTTGTACCTCCAAGGTTTCACGCCGGGTGTGAAGTACACGATTCGCTACAACGAGAAGGACACGGGAAACAACGCCGTGGAAGTCACCCCCGCCGAGACGGGCAACACGATCCAACTGGGCGACTTGACGATTGCCCCGTAAAAAATACGATACCCTGATCAGCCGGTGGGACGAAAGCCTCTAATTCAACGGCGCGCTTGACGGGACCACGCGGATCGGAAGTTGCTCTTCGGCGTATTGCAATGAATCGCTGAACATATCGTTCACGCAAACCCGGAGATGATAATTGCCGTTCACCAGCGTCCGGGGCAGTTCGACAAAAATCGTACCGAAATAATCCCGCTTCCGGCTCAGCGAAACTTCCTGGATCGGGCTGCCGCTCGCTTTGTGGACGATCTCGCCCGTCTCGTTTCGAACTTCATAGCTGAACGAAACGCTGATCCCGTGTCCTTCGGCGAGCAACCGAACCGTAGGATTCTCGAGTTCGACGTAGACGAGCAGCATTTCGCCCGCATGGCAGTCCTCCGAATTCCTCGGCAACGGCTTCGCGAATTCCTCGACTTTCCGTACGAGCCGAACGTTTTTGAGTTGGATCGGGCAGAGATTCGCCAAAGCCCGCCCGCCTTCGCCGAGCCGATAGGACACGCTCAAAAGGCGGGACGGCGCGTTCGGATGGCTCGTTTCGTCCAAAAGCGTCGAAAAACCGAGAATATTATTGCTCCAGAATTCCTGGAACGATTTCGAGTTGAGCGACGGATCCAACGTCGTAAACGGTCGCACGGCTTCCCCTCGATTGCCCAGGGCCAATTCGAGCAATCGAAGTCGCCCTTCGTTACCGAATGTTCGCATCGCGGGGTCCGCTTCCATCTGCCGGCGCAGCGCATCCGCGGCCGATCGGGCCTGTTGCATCCAATCGCCGCCGGTCATCACGCCGGCTTGATAAGATACAGGTTGCACATATTGGGCCGTCATGACAGAACCCCTCCCGGCCGTTTGGACATGCCCGGCGGCAATGATCGGCGACGGATTCAATTGCGGCAAATGAGCATACTCTTCGGCCTGACGCCTGGGTTCTCCCATCACATCGCCGTGAAATTCCGCGATCTCGGATGTGGTCCGTACGCGATCCCGCATATCAGAACGTGCTTGGGACCGTCTGCCGGAATCATACTCATCGTCATCCGTATCCGGTAAAGGGCGAAAAGGGCGCCGCGACCGTTTTTCGATGTCCGCGCGTTCATACCGAGCCTGACGTTCCATGTCCACATCGCCCTCGTCTTCATACCAATCATCGGTTCGGCGGGTCGGTTTAGTCGGATCGGAAGTCCGTTTTGAACGCGACGAAGAGCGTTCGGCCAGGATTTCCTCATCATCGCCGCCCGGCGCCGGTGCGGCCAGACGGCGTTTCACGGTTTTATAGTCCCGGAAAAACCACTGGCTCAGCATCATCAGGGCGTAGTTTTCGTCCTCGACCGAGGTTCCCGGCGTGATCGTACTGCGATAAAGTTCCAACCGTCCACGTAGCTGTTCAAGGTCGGCGTTCCAGTCGTCCGGACCTGTCTTTCGGACCAGTTCGAGCAATCGGCACAGGGCTTCCGAGTCATTCGGCTTCGGCTGCAAGAACTCACGATTTTCGGTCGGCTTAGCCTGTCCCAAGACGGTCTCATCGGCGGTAATTTCCATTTCAACGGCATTTTCGGCCGAAACCGTTTGCGTGTCAAACATGACACGGTGAAAAACGGAACTGCGAGTCTGGGGCAGATAAAGCGATTGCTGAAAGGGAGTGGCATGGGTATCAAACGGCATAGGTGAGGCCGATGCCGCCGACGCTGGACGTTGAGAGGTGGCCTGAGAAATCGACTGACGCGGATTGGCACCCCCATCGGGCATCTTAGGTTTGAGTAATCTATCCGATTGTGCCATAAATCCTTCTTCCTCAAGCGTTTGGTTGCGTTGCTCCTCTTCGAGGGAAGAAGGAAGAGCCCCATAATCCGGATGCAGCATTTGACACCCGCCCAAAAGGCCAAGTCCCAAAGTGAGCAGGATCCATTGTCGCAAGAGATTTGTCATCGTAGGATTTAATCGCTTCATTCGTTTGCGTTTGAACCTGAAAACGGCATCCATCAGTAAGGAAAGTGGTTTTCACATCGCACTGTATCGATTTCCGAAAACCGTTTCAAGTGAAAATGGGGTGTTTGGCGCGTTTTTTTCGCGTTTTCTGAGAATCCGGCGTATGAAATCGCCGAGGCCTCGACGCCGATGCGAATCCGCATCCCGCTTGGCTCCGGCAGTTGCCCCAATGATCCGCACGAATTCGACCTGAAAGATCAGGACCCCGAAGATGAAACGCATTCGATCTGACGCTACCGTTTATCGATAGTTTCGCCAAGGTATTCTCGGATCACCTGCTCCGTCGACGGCTGGACATAGACGCCGTCGTCGTTTTTCGTTACCGTTTCTTTCAATCGCGTCACGATACTGCCGCAGGTCCAGGAATCGTAATGACCGATATGATGACAGAGGCAAACCTTCTCTCGGACCGGCAGTTTCACCCCGGATTCCGTAACGCCCGTGGCCTGGTAGGCGTCGATGTACTGGCAGCGCCCCTTGGGATCCATGGCGTAGCCGAGCGGGATGCACTGCGGAGCGAGGTTCGAATCCAGGCACGGACTGCTCGTGAGTAAACGAAACAAATATCCTGTCGGGGAAACGCCCGAGACGATCACGTCTTTCTCCTCGGCGTTGAAATACGCCTGTTTCGCTTTATCCGGCAGTCCGCTTTCCTTGGTTACGGTAAATCGCGTCGCCACCTGGACGGCCGCGGCGCCCGCCTCAAGGAACGAAAGAGCGTCCTCCGCATCGAAAATTCCTCCGCCGGGGATCACGGGAATCTTCAATCCCTCCTGCTCCAAATTCCGCAAGACGTCGACGAGAATGGTCCGCAAATCGTGATCGGCCCAATCTTCACCGAACCCCAAGTGCCCGCCGGCGAGCGGCCCTTCGACCACGACATAGTCCGGAAGCCGGTTGACCTTGCTCGCCGAACGCAGGAAAATTTTCAATGCCCGCCAACTTGAAACGACGATTCCGATTTTCACGTCACGAAATCTCGGATGATCCGATATCAGCCGCATGGAGTGGCCGTGCAGCCCTGCCGAAAGCGAAATGCCGTCCGCACCGGCATCGAGAATGGTCTTGAGCCGGATTTCGAGAATCTCCTGCGCCGAGCCCGCTTGGACTTTTTCCATACAATTGACGAAAATACCGCCGGTTCCCTTCTTCTTTTCAACGGTATGAGTCACATATTGAAGCTGCGCTTGCCGGTATTCGTGAAGATCGTGTTTCGGGATGCGGTTTTCCTCGTATGCCTCGTTTTGAAGCCGACGATGATTGTCAACCTTGTTACGAACGAAGCGGGTGCCGAAATTCTTGTCGCAAACGGCCGGGATCATCGCATCGGACAGGTGGGCGATACACCCGAGCCGGACGGCTTCCAACACCATTTCCGATGTTGAAATATCGACGCCCATGCCCCCGTTCATCGGTGGAGCAAAGTCCCGGTCACCGAGAATTGATCGATAATCGTGCGGTGCTTGCACGCCAAAAACCTTTCAAAATATTTGGTAAACGACGCGACAGCATCCCGTCGAAAACGAATTTTCCGCTTCACCGATTAGAACATGCCTTCATGCTTTGTCAAGTGACGAATCGCCCGCAAACAAAAAAACGAGTCGGGGGAACGATCACCCGAAGGTTTGAAATCGCGACCACTTTCAAGGCAATTCCACACGGTCACACCCCTGCGAAACCACGGTTTTCAGCTCGCCCCCGTTCACGAGGATCTGGTACGTCGTGCCTGCCTCGCCTTCGATCACGGCCGTGACCTTGCCGTCGTCCGAGGTTGCAAACGTCGTTTGATACGGCGAAACCACGCGGTACTTGCCGTCTTTCGTGATCGCGACGCAAACCGATTCGACTTCCCCCCGAAGCCGGCGACGCTGCATGACCAGCACGGACGGATTGATGTCATGGGGATTCCGGGTCTGCGAATCCAAGGTGAGCGAGTCAGGCAATAGACCCACGCAAATTCCGTCCGGATATTGCATCTGTTCCGCCGCGATGAGAATCCCTTCCGCGATTTTACGCCAGTCCACCGTCTTGTCATGTTCGGCAAGCATGAACAAGGCTTCACCGTAATCCAAGCCGCACCACTGCACGGGCAAGCCGATCCAATTCGGCGCACGATAATTCGTGGCCCCGAAAACCGGCGTGGTCGCGTACCGCATGATCGGTTCCGGCGAGCCCTCGGGCGCGGCTTCGATCGAATTCGACGTCCAAAGGTACACAAAGGGCAAACCCGTCACGGCCCAGCGCCGGGCGGCATGGAGGTATTTCGTTTCACCCGTGGCTTCGTAATACCGGACGTTCGCCATGCACATCCGCGAGGAACCCATGATGTCCGGCGTGTGCAGGGAAAGCTCCCATATCTGCGCGCCGCGAGGTACGGCGTATCGGTTCGCGAAATCGAGACCTTTTCGTACCGATTCGAGAATCGCGGGGTCGCCCAAGATCCGGTGGTTTTCCATGAGGCGATACAAGGCGTTGCCGCAGTACCCCGAAGCCGTGTCGTCCCAATGGCCTTTGAGATATTTGCCCACGTAACGAAAAGAACCATCGTCTTTTTGTTGAGATAAAAGGTGCCGGGTTTCGTTCCGGGTCCAATCGAGGAATTCGTCGCCCTTTTGCATCAGGAAAAACGAGGCCGGATTGCGCAAATGCCCGCCGCCGTGATCCAACCGGGGCATCTCGGGCAGTTTCCCCGAAAGCTGCCAGATCGCGGACACGAAATCGTTCCCGTAATTCATCGGGAAGAACTGCTTCACCGCGCCCGGCGTGGCAGCGTGTTGCCAGCCCGTGGGTCCGGAGGCCATCGAGGTTTCAAAGGCCGCGAGGTTCAGGAGCCGCTGCCGCTCATCATCCCGGGGTCGCTCGGGAAGTTCGGGCAAACCATGTTTGGCGAGCCCCAGAGGATCAGGTCCTCCAAGTCGGTCGTTTCTTAGTTCGTCTTACGCAACATGTTAGGGTTTATTTTAAGCGTGCCGGCCATGTCGCCTTCGGAGTGAAGGCCCATGTAGTGGCTTTTGGGGTCGCCACAGATGAAATCCGGCGTGGCGAAAACCGGCTGGCTCGTGTCGAGGTCTTTCCAATAAAGGCCGAAACCGATTTGGTCCGTCACGACGGCCATGAAGGGCCAGGTCACGTCGAGTTTTTTCGGCGCGTGCCGGAGATGTTCCTCGGTTTCGATGTCCGCCGTGGACGAGGAATGTTCGCCCTTTTCAAGATATTCCACGCCGCAAAGCACGGCCTGTTGCATTTCACCCCGGGGCCGGAACACAGGCCCGTAGATGGTATCGAAGCCACCGACAATTTCGAAGTGAAGCTCTTCGTTTTCCAGCCAGAATTCGATGGATTCCAGTGGCTTGTAGGAGAGGAAACCGGAACGAAAATACTCGATGGAATTCTTCCGCTCCGATTGGGCAAACGGCGGTGGACCAGCAAAACTATTATCTTCCCATTCCTTTTTCTCGTTTTCCGGTACGGCGGCGATTTCCTCGGGAGTCCATCCCCGCTCCAGGGGAACGATCGTTTGGTTCCACCCGTGCATCCCCTCGGCGGATTGTGGCGGTTTGTCGGCTCGCGGCAAACTCTCAAGCAACTGGGCGAACGGATAAACGTCGCCGACATGCGTTTTGCCCCGGAAAATCCTTGCTCCCCGGGCCTCGGCGTCAAATTGTACGGAAAGCTCGCCATCGGAGATCGTGATCCAGCGTTCAACCGCGTCGGCCCAATTCGGATCGTACTCGGGCGTGTGATTGACTTTTTCGTCGCTGAAAGTAACATGTTTCAGGCGAACGCGTTTCAATTCACAAACTCCTTCCGACATGCCGGGGTCGAAACGCAGACGCGTCAGCGGAGCATCGGTTTCGAAACGGACGCAAACGAATGTGTCGTCTTCTTTTGAGTACGAAAATCTCGTCGCGGCGTCGGCGTTGAAGTCCGGTTTCGTTTCCGTGGCCCAGAAGATTTCGCCTTTGGGGTTCATCGTGTTCGTCATCCAAATTTCCAGTTCGAACGTACCCGTCCGCGGCGCGCCTTCGGGCCAAGCGATTCCAGGCATCAGGATGTACGGGTCCTGCCCCGAGGACAGGACAACGACGCGGCTTTCCGTTGCGATCATTCGGCTTTCATGCAGGGCCTTCCACTGCGAGGCGGCGGCGCCCCGGCAGTCGAATTCCTGGACGAGAATACGATCCTTCACAGGCATGCCGTAGGGATCGATCGTTTCGTCCTTGGGATATTGTGCCCAAACGGTCACGGCGACGAAGATCAAAACGAGAAACGTGGCGGCGGTTTCGATTGTTTTGGACATTTTGCGGTTCATGGAGTGAATGGGAATGCATCGTCGGCGACGAGAGTCAAACGATCTTGCCAATCGCCCAGCATATGAACTTCGTAACCGGATCGTTTTCGCACAGGAAAAGAAAACAAGGCCGCGACATCGTCTCGTGATCGGCAATATTCGTTCGATTGATCGAAACCCATGACGAAAAACGCCGTGGAAAGCAATTCCGCCTGCGTTGCCGTGGGAGCCAGTACCGTTACCGACAGGACGCCTTCCGCGGGCACGCCGGTCCTCGGATCGATCAGGTGCGAATAGCGGTGTCCGCGATGCCGGAAGAACTGCTTCTCAGACCCGGAAGTCCCGATCGCGCGGTCGTCGATCCGAATTTCCGCAAGCCTGCGGCCGGGCCGGACCGGATGGGCCGCACCGATTTTCCAGTTCTCACCGCGTGCCAGGATGCTGCTCAAACCGCCTTGAAAGAGAAACCGGCCCATCGACTTTTCGTGCAATTTCACCGCCCCGGCATCGAGCGCGAATCCTTTGCCCACGCAACCGAAATTAAGTTCCACGCCCGGTTTGAGAAAACGGATCGTTTGCGTCTCCAGATCGAGTTCCACGAGCCGAAAGCCGACGTTTTCCCGCGCCGCGGCCAGTTCGACCTTCGAGGGAATCCGACCTTCCCGGCGTGCAAATCCCCAGGCTTTCCAAAGCGGCCCGCTCGTGATGTCCAAGGCTCCGCCGGTTTCTTCGGCCATTTGCAGACAAAGCGCGACCAAGTCGAACAACTCCCGGTCAAGCCGGACGGGCTCTTCGTGGGCCGTGAGATTCACATAACGAATCTTGCTGTCGTAACGAAAAACAGAAAGAACTTGCTCCCAATGCTGCACGACATCCAACGCGTCCATGGCCGCCTCGGTACCCTGGGGGAAGTCGAGCCGGGGAAACGTGACCTCGAAGTCATCGTTCATCGCCTTCCGGCTCACAGCAAGAAAAGCCGCCTCGTCGGGAGTGTGCCAGGTCATGGGAGAGTGGAGGATGAATTACAAAATCTTCCGGTCTTTCTCCGGCAGTTTGAGCATTTCCTGCCGGCAGAGTTCGCAAAGTCTTTGCATGGTTTTCAGCGGCAGCGTTTCAGCCCGGGTATTGGCGTCGAATTCCATTTCGTCCATGATTTCATCGATGCGGGTTTTCGTAATCGTGGTCTTGAACGCACTGCAAAGCTCGGCACGGAGAAACTTGCGCCGATGGAAGAACATGGCTCGGGAAAATTCGTTATAAAATTTCAAGTCGGGAATTTTGTTGCGTCGCTTTTCATCGAGCGTCAGCCGGACGATGGCCGAATCGACTTTCGGCCGGGGCCAGAACACGCTCGGCGGCATGATGCGAATGATTTCCGTCCGGCACTGCGCCTGTGTCCAAAGCGACAGGGCCCCCCAGTCCTTGCTCCGCGGCTTGGCGACGATGCGGTCCGCGAGTTCCTTTTGGATCGTCACGCACATGAGCGCCGGTGGAATGTCCGTGAGCAGCAGATTCGAAATCAACGGCGTGGCCACGCTGTACGGTAGATTGGCGACGAGCTTGAAGCGTCGCGGTTGCCCTTCGGGGCCCGGCAGCGCGAGTTCTTCCCGGATCACATCGAGAACCTCCGGCCGGAGCCGGTTCTTGTTCTTGAGAATGTCCATTTGCAGGAACCGGATGTTTTTTCGTCCGAATAATTCCTGTCGGGCCAGATCCTGCATGACCGGGTCCACGTCCACGGTAATCACCACCGCCGCCTTGTCCGACATGGGCGCGGTGAGCGAGCCCGTACCGGTACCGACCTCAAGGATCACGTCGTGCGGCTCGATTCGGCCCGATTCATGCAGCAGGTGCAGCAGATTCAAGTCGATGAGAAAATTCTGCCCCAGCCGGGACTGGGGATGAATCCCCATGGCCTGGAACTTGGCGAACAGGTACGACTGTGTCTGCCGGTTGGTGTTGTTCAAAGGATTCAGGAGTCAGAGGTCAGGAACGGAGTCGGACAAATGTCCGACTCCTGTAAGCAGGAAACACTTCTCGCTTGCGTTTGAACCGCAAAGCGTGGTCATCACAGGAAAATCAGGACCATCATCACCAGGATCGGCAGCAGGATCACGACGCTGTAGCC
>JBEBTM010000069.1:0-12612 GCA_040393745.1 Thermogutta terrifontis
CAAGGAGCGTCATGACGGTCAACGTGAACGCATCGCCTGGAGCGGTGGCGGCCAGCGCATTGCCGATCATCTGCTCGATTTCACGGCGGAGATATTTTCGAGCCCGACTGAGCCGTTGCCTGGCGTTTTCCTCGGTGATCTCCAAGGCGTCGGCAATCTGTTTCGTCGACTGATCGCTCCGATAAAAAAGAATGAGCGGCTCTCGATAATTCTCCGGAATTTTTTCCAATGCCGTTCCGACAAGGGCGTTTTGTTACGCTGTAATCAATGGGTCAACCGGATCGACGTTTTTCGATTCCGCTTCGATCAGCGTTCCGGTATGCTCCGATTCCGACTTCTTCCGCACGGCGTTACGGGCAAGATTCCGGGCAATGGAACAAATCCAGCCGGGAAATTTTTGAGTGTCGTCAAGTTCGTCAAGCTTTTGCCAGGCGATGAGAAAGGTTTCCTGCGCCAAGTCCTCACTTTGATGAACGTCACCGGTTCGGCTCAGGGCGACGCCGCTGACCATTCCCTGATATTGCCGCACCAGCCGGGCAAAGGCGTCACGGTCGCCCCGGCGGCTCTGATCGATCCAACGTGCTATTTCATCGTATGTTGCGGTTACTTCCACGATATGTCTCCCGATGGTTATTGTAAACCCCGGCATGGGGTTTCGCAATAAAGTGTCGCAAAACGTGGAAACGTGACACTCGGTGTATTTTTTTCACTCTTTTTTCGATACTGAGTTTCCGCTTGACTTACTTTTTCGAATAAACCGATTCGTCCGTGGGGAACAGAGAGCCGGATTTCGCGCGGTGGCGTGCCGGTTTCGAAGGTTTTTTTTGAGAACTTGCGACAAACGTTTGTTTCATACCGTTGTTCGTGGGAATCTTTTCGGAAAAAATTGAAAACGCGGCAAATTCGTCTTGACCCGATTGGCGATTTTTCATATTCTTTTGCGATCATGAAAATGATGCCACGCAAGGAAGTGTGGAACCCATCGGGCCAGCACCGGGCGATCTTCGACTTCGGTCGGCGATTTGATCTGCGGCCCGCGTAGTGATATCCAAAGCAGGAGGCGGAGGAACACTTCGAAAACCGACAAGAAAGAAATGGATTTCTTTCTCCTGTTCTTCGCGTTTGATGTACTTCGTCATTCCGTGGAGTTTACACCGCTGAAGCAAGGATTGTTTCAGCGGTTTTTTTATTGTTTCAAATAATCGCCGGGGCCGAACTTCATGCAATGCGACCTTTGCCCGCACGAATGTCAAATCGACGAAGGAAGCGCCGGTCTGTGCGGCGTGCGTGAATGTCACGCCGGTAAAATCACGCTCCGGGTTTACGGTTTCACCACGGGGCTCGCCGTCGATCCCATTGAAAAAAAGCCGCTGAACCATTTTTATCCGGGCTCGAAAGTTTTATCCTTCGGTACGATCGGCTGCAATCTTTCCTGTCGGTTCTGCCAGAATCACAATACGGCGAGGTCCGGAGATTTTCGACTTTTAAGCACGCAAGCCACGCCGGAAAAGATTGTCGAATATGCACGGAAAATGGACTGCCGAAGCGTGGCATTTACGTACAATGAGCCGATCGCCTGGGCCGAGTATGCCGTCGACACCGCGAAAGCCGCCCATGCCGGGGGGCTGAAAACCGTGGTCGTGACCAACGGCTACATCGGCGATAAGCGCCGGGCGGAATTCTTCGGCGTGATGGACGCGGCCAATGTCGACTTGAAATCCATCCGTAACGAATTCTACCGGAAGTATTGCTCCGCGACCGTGGAGCCCGTTTTGGAAACGCTGCGCTATCTGGCCCGCAAACCGGAGTTTCTCCTCGAAGTGACGAACCTGATCATTCCCACGCTGAACGATTCCGAGGAGGAAATCACGGAACTTGCCGGCTGGGTGCGAAAAAACCTCGGTGCGGAAACGCCGCTGCATTTCTCGGCATTCCGACCTGCGTTCGAGCTGCAAAACCTGCCGTCTACGACGCCGCAAACGCTGTTCAAGGCCCGGGAAATCGCCCTGGCTGCCGGACTGACGTATGTCTATACGGGCAATATCGACGATCCGGCCGGACAGACGACTTATTGTCCGCAATGTCATCAAGCCGTGATTTCCCGCCACCGGTTTCAGGTCGACGAACTCAACTTGGGCGAAGACGGCTGTTGCGGTTTCTGCGGCCAGAGCATCCGTGGCTGTTTCGACGATCCGTTTGATCGGGATGAACCCGTCGAGTAAAGGGAAGTGACGAACAAAAAGAGCCCCAAGTGCAGGCGGTGCTCCGCCGGAACTTGGGTGCAAAACTACTTGGATTCTCGTCTGCGAGCGAATGACGAACCATGCTTGTCGCAGCCCGCAGGCAACCTTTCCGTTCACTCCCGCACCTTGTCGACGATGCGGACTTTGTTTTCGTCCGAATTTCCTTTCAGTTCGGGAGCGTACATTGCCGAGACCTTGGCCGGTAGCGAGGAGAACGAACCCGGCTGTTCTGCCCGAAGTCGATACGAAACCGAATGCTTGCCTTTCGGCAATCGGTACACGAACATCGCGACCCGTTCGTCCCGGAACTCGACGTAAGCCCCCAGCGAGTTGTTCGTGTAACCGCTGCGCACATCGACGGGCTCCAGTCCGGCCGCTTTCATGTCCTCGATGATGATTGATTCGTAATCGTTCTTGGTTTCGATGACCAACTCGATTTCGATGAGATCGCCGCTTTCAACGACGGGTTTTACGTAGCGCCGATCATCGTTTTCTTCGAGATGATTCAAAATGGGAATTCGATGATATTTCTCAACCTTCATGTCGACCAGCTGCCCGCGACCGCCGGACGCCTGCGTTGTTGCCGATTCATCACGCACCAGCTTGTAAATCCGGCGTTCGATTTTTACTTCGAGCCCCGCCTTTTCGATGGGGTCTTCCAGCGTGAAATTTTCGAGGTACACGTTGAAATACAAGGGCCCCGCGCCTTTCTTTCGCAACTCGACTTGATGCGAACCCGCCGTCACGGCATCGGCTTCGAGAAGCAACGTATTGTCGATTTCGAACAGATTTTCCGGCGTGATTTTCACGGTCTTTTTCACCTCGCCGTCGACGAGAACTTCGACGGCAAGGTCCGGCTTGTCTTCGCCGGTTGCTTTGATAAACTCGGCGAAAGCCTCGATGACGATGGCCGTGTCCCGGGTCGAATTCCAGTACGTCGCGTGGCGGCGATTATTGAGCAGATATTTCACCAGCCGGGGCGCGACCGGGCTTTTCGGATCGACCCGCATCAGCAGTTTCAAATAGTACGCCTGCGTTTCGAACTCGCTGCCGTGCCAGCACCACCAGGACCAACCGGGGGTCCGGGCCAAATTCAGGTACGCCGTTTGATTTTCCTCGTCCTGGACGAGATATTGCTCCAACATCTTCACGCAGATTTCAGCTTTTTCCGTATCGTTAAGATGAGCTAGAGAAATTCCGTACATCGCTACGCCGTAAAGTGAGAATTTGGTCCGGTCCCGCCAAAGAAAATCCTTCATGGCAACGAAAGGCCGGTCGATTTCATCTATCGCTTCGCCGATGGCATTGCCGAGCAGGGCCTTACCGATTGCATGGCCGAGGTGATTTCCGTCCTGCGCCGCGGTTTGCGGCGGACGGGATTCCATTTCGCTCGTCAGCACCATGAACACGAAAGCGTCGATATTGTCGGCTTCGGTTTTCCAGTGTTTGTTTTTCTTTTCTTCGTCGGAAAGCGATGCGTTTTGCAGCAATTCAACTTGTTTTGCCTGATAACGCATCAGCCACTCGTAACCTCGCATCAAGACGTCTTCGTCAACGGCGACATCGTTCTTTCGGGCAAGCAGCAAGCCGTGAACGACCAGCGCGGTCAAATGCGGTGAACTGCGCTCGCCATAACCGCCGAACCAGCCCCAGCCGCCGTCGGAGCATTGCATGTTCGTGAGCTTCGTCACGCCGTCTGCGACCATCTCATGCACTTGCTTGATGTCGTAAACGGGCTCGACTTTTCGTGCGACGGCAGGCTTGCGACCTTCGCCGAGTTCCTGTGCGTTAAGATTCGTTTTCGACGTCTTTAACTTCTCAAGATCGACGTTCATGTCAATCAGGATTTTTTGCACAAGAACGGTCGGCAGGAACCGGTTGAGCGTCTGCTCCGTGCAGCCGTAAGGATAATCGACCAGGTACGGCAGCGCGTCGATCATCGAGGCGGCCAAGGTCGGAGAGAACCGCACCGTCAATTTCGTTTGCTCCGGTTTGCGTTCTTCCGGCACCTTGATTTCAATGCTTCCCGATTCCTTGTCCGGCGAAACATATCCGGAGAACGCTTCCTGCTTGAGCATTCCATGTACATAAACGGGCAGCGTCAACTGCATGGCGTCGGAATCTTCGTCCGTCAGGGCTTTCATCGTCACCGTGGCTTCACCGGCCACTTTCGTTTCAACATGCCAATCGACCCGGGCTTCGCCGCCGGCAGGAATCGTAACGTGTTGTTCGGGAAGATTCCATACTTCATATTGCGGCGGTTCTCCAGGGTTTGTTGCGATTTCAGCTTCGGAAGGACGTATTTTCAATCCTCCCTGAGTTTCAAGAGTAACTTTGACTTGTTTTTCGTTCGTCAGGTAATTATGCACGTTGGCCGAGAAGACGCATCGGTCTTTTTCGATCAAAAATCGCGGCGTCTGCATCCGGATGATGAGATCCTTTCGGGTGATGACTTCCGTATCGCCGTAGCCGACGCGGGTGCCGTGGCCCATGGCCCAGACGTTGATTTTCCAGGTCGTAAGCGACTCGGGCATATCCAGTTCGATCTTCGCTTTGCCGTCCTTGTCCGTTTCGAGAGCCCCGATCCAGAGGGCCGTATCGGCGAAGTTTTTACGCACCGTCGGCTCGACCATTGGAGACGTCACGGCTTCAATGAGATCCATGATTTCCGTGAAATCGGCCCCGCCGCCGGAGGTTTTTCTTGAGACGGATCCCTTTGCAAGGTCCCGAATCACCGGAGTTCCGGCGGCCATAGGGGCGGCCTCCATTTCCACGGCGGCTTCCATCGCCATATTGACACCGCCTCCTGCGAAACGGGCGTTGCCTTGCTGCAATCGGCCGTTCATCGAACTGCTCAGGCCCGACATGGTGAAACCGAGGTTTTCTTCGAGCACCGCCATGGACGCGATGTTCGGGGGCGCGAAATTTCTCGCCCTTCGGTCCAGGCTCGTCACGGTGTTAGGGTGATGCTGTCGCCGCCATTTCCAGAAGAATTCCTTGATGTCTTCGACGTTTGAGCCGCCGGAAATGTATTCGACCGATTTATCGTAAATGGCGACCACGATTTGCGTGTCGCCGGCCGGAGTTCCGTCCAAGTTTGTGACGACGAGTTTCGCCTGGGCCTTTTCACCAGGTTTGTAGTTTTCCGAGGAGGGCGAAACCTCGACGTTGAGAATGCGTTTTTCCGGCGGGAGAACGATTTCGCGGGTTTCCGTAACAACTTTGCCGTCGATCACGGAGAGGGTCTCGACGAAGAAGTTGGGCATGTCCCGGAGTTCCGCGGGGATTTTCACTTCGGTCGACCGATCCGAAAGAGTCAAAAGCCGAGGTTTTCCGTACACGCCGCTTTCGGGTTTGACGAAAAGCAGCACCGTCGCGCCGGGGCGGTTCGTGTTGATTCGCATCGCAACGTTTTCACCCGGAGCATACTCCGCCTTGTCGGGGATGAGTTCGAGAGCGTTGAATTTCCAAGCGTCGCCGGCTTCATTGTTTTTATTGTCGTTGTTTTCGTACACATTAAAAACATAGCCGCCCTCTTGGTTGGCAAGCTTGCAGGAAATCCGATATTGCCCCGGCGTCGCGGCGTTGAGCGACAGGGACGCTTTGCCTTCCTCGTCAAATTTGACGGCGGCCTCGTGGACTTCGGTCTCTCGTATCTCCGTATTTTGATACGAAATCTTGAAGACTTTCACCTCGGCGTCGCCGGGCACGGGTTTTCCGTCGAGGCGGCGGGATTGGAATTGGGCCTTGATCTTTTGGCCCGGCGTGTAATAGCCGCGATCGACCCAGGAATACACCTTGAACGGTTCCTTGGCGACCAACACGCTGCCGGTTCCCACGATGGTACGCCGGGAATTGTCGACGACTTCCGCAGTGATCGTGTACCGCTGGTTGTCACGGGGGAACATTTCCTTCGCCACGGCCGTTTCGATGTCGATTTCCACAGTTCCATCTTCGCCGATGGACACCTCGCTTTCGGCGACGATTTCCGGAGGACCCGACTCCCGGGAAAACCAGGACGGGGCGGGCCGGCACACCCCCCAGCGGGCCCAACCGGGCAGCCAGTCGTAATCATACGAGAACCACCAATAGCCGTTACCGTAGAACCAGTCCCAAGGACGGGATGGATACCAATTTTCGTCCGCCTTCTCCCGTTTGACCGTGTATTTCACGGTCGCTTCGGTCACGGGAGCCCCGAAATAATACTTCGCCTTGATGGTCGCCCGAACCGTGTCGCCCAGTGCGACGGGGTCCCGAGGGGCTTCGACCGAAACTTCATACTCGGGCTTTTTGTACTCTTCCACACGAAAGTTTCCGATGTCGCGATAACGTCGGGATTTCATTCGCCCCCGTCCCCCGTCTGAAACGTCGGCTTCGTCCCCGTAACTCAATCGAACACGGTAGGTTCCCAATGTCGCGTTCCCCGGGAGCTTGTATCCGGCGACCACGCCGCCGAAGGCGTCTACGGTGGCGTCGGTTTCCTGAGTGATTTCCTCGCCTTTGGGGTCGAAGATTTTATAGCCGACCGTTTGGCCCGCCCAAGGGTTTTTCTCCGGGGCGTCGTAAGCGGCCAGACCGAGCCAGACTTTCATTTCGACCTTATCGCCGGGCCGGTATACGGGGCGATCCGAAATGAAAAACGCCTTGGTGTCCTTGTACTGCGAATCATTCCGTGTGCGCAACCAGATATTCTCAAATCCGAGCCAGGCGGTCACACGGCCCTCGGCATTCCTGGCTGTGACAAGAGTACTGAGCCGATTCCCGTTTTTCAAATCGCCTTCCTGCGTCCAGAGACCGGTTTCATCGGTTTTCGCCCGACTTTCCTCAATGTCCCATTTGGGTTCGTCGGAGCGTCGAGAACGTCCGTTGGCTTCCCGGATCATCTCCCACTGCTGGCGGTAGCCGAAGAAATCGAGCTCCGTACCCGCCGCAGGTTTGCCCGTTTGTGAATCGGCGACAAAATAGAGCAGGGCGCCATCCAGCGGCTTACGGACGATGGCTTGATCGTTGAGCCAAAGGACGATGTATTCCGTGTTACCAGGCCGGTCGCCTTCGGACTGCATTTCCGCTTTGACGAGAAAGGCTCCCGGCTTTCGAATCGGGACGGAAATGATCGCGGCCCGATCATGATGGTTTTCCGCCGGGGCCAATTCGGTACTCCAGCGGGCGGCTTCATCGCCGAGATATTTATCGCGGACCTTTTCCGCCGGGTGACTCTCGTCGCCTCCGTGAAGCAATCGCCAGCCGATTCCTTCGATGTCGATTTGCTGCCAGTCGAGTTGTTTGGGCTTGCTGCGGATGTAATCCTTCACATCGGTGAGCAGGGCTTCGATCTTGATTTCCCGGGCCGTGAATTCGACTTTCTTTCCATTGCGGAAAACGTAGCGCAAATCGGCTTCGAGCCCCCGGGTTTCGTTACCCGTGACTTCGAAGCGTCCCCAGTTGTCGACGATCTGGCTCAGGGCGTCCTTCCAGTCTTGGAGCCGCTCGGGTTCGACCTCGGCGGCATCCTTGGCGATCAAGTTCCGGTAAATCTCGGCCGAACGTGGATGCTGACGCCGGCTGCGGTAAATCCGGGCCAATTCCCAGAGGGCGCTGATACGCTGCTCGTCGGTGCCCACTTCCGTGATTTTCCGGTACAGCGCGATATAATGGTCATCGGGGCCGAGCTTGAAACGTTTGATCCCCGTGGCGAGTTTGGCGATCGTTTCATCGTCGGCCAAGGTTTCCAGGCTCAAAATGCCCGCAGTACGTTCGGTTTCATCGGAATCCTGCCGCCGTTGGAAGAAAGAAAAATCCTGCAAGGTCGCTTCGCCGAACTCGGCCCGACTGAACTCGGCTCGAACCCGAAGCGTTTCCGCCAAACGGGCAGGGTTGTTTTCGACGATCTGGTCCAAGCACCATCGCCATCGCTCGCCGTCGTTTTTCGCGGCTTCAAAGGATTCGGGACTGCCGTACAATACGGGGTTTCCATCGGTGTCGACGGGTGCGGCCGAAGTGCCGTGGGACACGGAGTCGCCATCTTCAAAGTCGGGAACCGTTGTCAGGTCCGTCAAGGTTTGCAAACGCCAAGATTCCCCGCCGGCCCCCCAGCCGTGTCCGGGCTTACGGTGAGCCATCAGCGCTTCGGCAAAGATGGCAAAAAAATCGGCGACTTTCGTTTTGTCGTCGTCCTTCAGGGCCATGGGCATCGCCTCGAATAAAAGGGACAAAGCCAGAGCCCGGTCCCGTTCGTGGGTTTCGACCCAGGAACCTCCGCCATACTCGCCTCGATGAAATGTGCCGTCGATGATCGTACCGAAGTGAGGCATTTCTAAAACGTATTCATCGTCGTTGAGAGCGTCGGCATAAAGGGCGGCGACCGTGACCAGGGTCTTCCAATCGCTTCGGTGGACCTTGACGACGTTGTCGAGAAAATTGTCGATTTCCTGCAGCCGGTCCAGATTCATCAGGCATTGATCCGCGATGATGATGGCTCTCTGAACGCCGTCGCAGTTTTCCGGCTTGACATTTTTTGGGTCTAGAAGCCAAGGTTGGAGTAATTCGAAGGCGTCTTTGTGGAGCCCTTGCTCGTGCATTGCCAGAGCCTTTTGAACGGTTTCGGGCATTGTCGGGGTTCCTTCTTCCGCTTGGGCGGTGAATTGAAACAGGGCCAAAACGAGCATGGCAAGGGAGATTGTCAGGTTTCGCATGTTTTTTCGAGGGGGAAAGTTTCAGCCACACACGGATGGCTCGGGTATTTTGCGGACAGGTTGACGGTTCGCTGGGGGATTTTTTTAGGAATAGGGCAACCCCCGATTCATTTTAGCGAAAAAAAGGTGTAAAATGAAGCAGTGATGATGTTTTTGCCTCCTTTTTTCGCTTTTCCTTCCTTTTGACCAAGACGCTGCCGATGCCAATTCCTTGGAGAAAAACGGCAAAAATTTCCGGTTTCGCCCTTGCCGCCGTGCTTTTGACTGGCTGTCCGGTCGTTGAACCGTCTTTAAATCCGGACCCGAGCCCGATGGTGAAACCCGCCGACGCAGCTCCGACTCACCCGGATGTCCGTGAGAGGAAATTGGATCGCGAAGGAACAACGGATGCGGAACTGGCCGAGATTGTTCGAGATTATCCGAATCTCGTTGTCCTGACACTCGGAGAAACGAAAATCACTGACGCGGGACTAGAAAATCTCTCCAATCTACCTAAACTGCGAGTTTTGCGGGTCAGCCGGACGGCGATTACCGATAGGGCCGGTACGGCATTGGCCCGAATTTCAAGTCTGGAAGAACTGGATCTGAGCACAACGGCTTTCGGAAATGCCGGGCTTGCGGAATTGAAAACGCTACCGAAGTTGAAAAAGCTCAATCTTTATTTGACGAAGGTTTCCGATGCCGGACTGGATGTCCTCGCTGATTTCGCCTCGAAAAAGACGCTGACCTGGTTCAATCTCGACCTTTGTCCGGTGGGCGATGCAGCGGTGTCGAAATTGGGCGTTCTGGAGAATTTGAATTGGCTTCATCTCGGCGGGACAGGACTCACGGATACCGGCATTGACGAACTTGCCAGGATTCGGACGCTCAAATTGGTTCACGTCACGAAAACCGACGTAACCTCCGAAGGCGTTGCCCGGCTCCGCGCGGCGCTGCCGGACTGCAAGGTCCTGGACAATGTCAGCGAAGGAATCACCGAGACCGAGGCCGCTGCGGCTGCGGAACTTCGAAAAAAAACGAAGGAGACGATGGATGTGCCCCGATGAAGATGACGGTAATCTCCTATTTGAAATCCTCAACGAGCAGGATTTTTTCGAGGTCGACAGCGACCTCGTCCTGGCTCTTTGCGAAGCGATTTTTGAAGATGCCGGCGTGACCTCGGGTAGGCTCGGTGTGGTTTTGGTCGACAGCGACACGATCCGGCAGTATAACCGTGATTTTTTAAACCACGATTATGCAACCGACGTGATCAGCTTTCCCTTGGAAGATCGCCGTGAAGAAGGCTATCTTGAAGGCGAAGTTCTCGCATGCACCGAAGTGGCCCGGGAGCGGGCGGAAGAGTTCGGCTGGACGCAGCAGGAGGAAATTCTGCTGTATATCGTCCACGGTATTCTTCACCTGGTCGGTTTTGATGACTTGACGCAGGAGCTTCGGATGGAAATGCGACGGAAAGAAAAGGAATACCTCGGCCGGTTCGATATTATTGTCCCCGATTTCGATTTGGATTTCGACGCGGACACCGAATGGGACGCCGAATCGGATTCCAAATGAACAGTATCTGTAATTAAATAAGGAAAAAACAATTTTGTCAAAAGAAAACAACCCTAATGACGCCAACCGTCGAGGCGGCGGAAAAAAAAGTGGGCGGTCCTTCGGTGGACGCCGCGACGATTATGTAAACGCTTTCCGTTGGGGCTTCGTCGAAGGTTCCGAGCGTGAAGACGCGATTGACGACGACGATCTCTACTTCGGACCTGCCGACGAGGATCATGTGACCGAACAGCCGTCCGGTGAGTTGAAAGAGAAAAACGACAGGACGAAAAAATCGCAGCGGAATCGCGGTGAAAAGTCTTCGAAAGGCGAAACCGCGGGCAAATCCGAAGCTGCCGCGAAAAAGGAGCCGGATATCCGTGAGAAATCCCGAAACGAACGGCCGCCGCGAAAAAAGAATGCCCGGCCGGCTCCGGTATTGCCGTTTTTCGACGACGATGACGATGACGACGATCTGAATCTGCCAAGCTATGGCCGGACGCCGGTCCCCCCGGACAAGGAAGTTCGGCAGTCGGCGACAAAAAAGGCGACCCAGGAACCGGCGGCCCGAAAAAAAGTCCCGGAAACAGTGAAGCCGAACCGGGAAGAACACGAAACAAATCGCCCCCGGAAAGTTCGGGAAGAAAGCCCCCGGGGAGAGAGGGTTCGAGAAGAAAAGATGCCCGCACAACGGCCTCGGGACGAAAAAGCACGTGAACGAAATCATCGAGAGGAAAAAGGCCGGGAGCGGACCGTTCGGGAAGAACGGATCACGAAATCCGTCCCCCCAGCGCCGAAGCCGCCTTCGGAACGCCGTGAATCCGAGGCGGCGCGGGCTCGGCGGGAGCAAATGGTTTGGGACCCGGACAAGCGGGAATACGTCCCTTTGATTCTGCCGGAACCGCGTCCATCCAAGCCGCGAAACAGTCGGTCACCGATGAAAGCGGATAAACCGGCGATTGAAGAGCCGGCGCTCCATGAGAAATCGGCGATTTCAACCGAAACTCCCAAAGTGCCGACGGATACTGAACGTACCCCGCAGGACGGTCGACCTTCAAGAAAAAAACGACACACCAAAGGAAGAACCGAGACGGTTTCGGAAGCTCCGAAAACGTCACATCGTGAAGCGGCTCCGAGCCAATCGGCACGTTCCGCAGACAGATCTTCGTCGCGACCGGAATCTCAGTCCAGGCATGAAAGAGAACCGAAAACCGAGCGTGCCCCGGCGACCCGGCCATCGGAACCGGCAAAAAAGGCGGGGAAACCGGAATCTCGCTCCGAACCACACAAGGACAAGGTGACGGTGGAGCGTTCCACGGTGCCGCAACGTGAGTCTGCTACCAAGGAAAAAGATCCATCTGAAAGGAAAGCACCGGCTCGGGAAAGCCGGGAGCGGGACAAGCAGGGCCGCAAGACGTCGTCGCAGAATCAGGATCGACGACCGGCCGGATCGATCCCGCCGCAACGGGGCGACCTGGCTCCGATGATCGAATCCAGCGTACCTGACCCATCCGATGTGGAATCGGAACCCACGGGATTTGCCCAACTCGGCGTCTCCGACGCCATGCTCGACGCCCTTCGCATCGTTCGGTACCTCGAACCGACGCCGATCCAGGCGGGTGTGTTCCAGCAGGTCAAGGCCGGTGTCGACATCATGGGGCAAGCTCAAACGGGAACCGGCAAGACCGCGGCCTTTTCGATTCCGATCATTGAAGGCGTAGAAGAATGCCCGCCGGGCAACAATCCGGTCGCGTTGATTCTCGTACCGACGCGGGAGCTGGCCGTGCAGGTCCGAGATGAAGCCGCAAGGCTGGCTTACGGCCGGGATATCCGGATTTCCGCCTGCTACGGCGGCAAACCGATTGCCAAGCAGATCAGCCGGCTTCGGGAAGGCGTGGATATTATTGTCGGGACGCCCGGTCGGGTGCTCGACCTGATGAATCGTCATGCCCTGTCGCTGGACGCTTTGCGTTGGGTCGTACTCGACGAGGCGGACCGGATGCTGGACATCGGATTTCGGCCGGACATTGAAAAGATCCTGAAAAAGACGCCCAAGGAACGGCAAACGCTGCTTTTCAGCGCAACCCTGCCGACTCCCGTGGTGCGGCTCGCGGAGAAGTACATGAACTCCCCGGAAGTCCTGGATT
>JBEBTM010000070.1:0-12589 GCA_040393745.1 Thermogutta terrifontis
TCGAACGCCAGAATGTTCGAGGCTTGCTTGTGTGTTCGCTGACTCCCAAAGGGGCGGCCCGGCGGGCCGGACTTCGGGTTCCGGAAGTCGTCAAAGAGCGGGTGCCGTTGCGTGGCGGGCTTTCCATTGAACGCTCCAAGCTCGATTTGAACGCCGCGGACATCATTGTCGGTGTCGATGGCAAAGCAACGCCCAAGGCCGAGGAATTCACCGCGATCATTGATGAACACAAGCCGGGTGACCGGATCGAATTGGACATTATCCGTGAAGGTCGAAGGATCCGAGTACCCTTGGTGCTTGAATAAGTGGCTTGTCCGATGTTTACTTCGGAAAAATCTCCGGCGTCCAGTTGTCGAACCAGCGCAGGTGTGGCTCACCCGTGTTTTCATCGAAGAGTACCGGCAACCAAACGTAGCGACCGTCGATCGCATTTTTGGGGTTCCAACGATCCGCCATGAAAATCCAAGCGTCTTTCCTGCCCTGAACAGGCAGCAGGAAGGTGCTTTGTGAATGAAACGTGGTTGCTTTTTCCTCGTCGGTGCCCCGGCAAGGATTGTCGAGTTCCCGCCACGGACCGAGGATGTCTTCGGCCACGGCCAATCTCGCCGGGTTGGGATTCCAGCCCGTGCAACCCGAAGCGAAAAGGTAATATTTGCTGCGATATTTCATCACGGCAGGCGCTTCGTTAAACCGGCCGGGCAGGACACGAACATACCGGCCCGTGTGTTTGAGCAGGTCGTCCGAAAGCTCCGCGATGTGCAGCGTGCCGTTTTCTTCGGACGAATAAATATGATACGATTTCCCGTCGTCGTCCTGGAAAAGCGTCATGTCCCGGGCCATCTGGCCCCCGGCGAAATCGCGGCGAAAAATGGTTTCCTGCGGATATTGCGTATGCGGACCGCCGGTGAGCCGGAGGGCTTCGATGTCCGCGATTTCCTTTTCCGAGAGCGGCTTTCGACTTTCCTCGTCGACATTCAGCGGCCAGTGTCCGGCACAGGGTCGTACCGATTCGATGTAACGATAAGGTCCCGTGATGGATTCCGACAACGCCACGCCGCTCCGGGCCGAGCGGTAGCCGGTTGCCTTGAGTTCGAGGTGGAACCACATCACGAACTTGCCCGTCTTCGGACTGCGGAGCACCTTGGGGCGTTCCAGGATGCAACCTTTTGAAATGTCGTGATCGATTTCTTCGGAAACTTTCAGGGCCACGCCTTCGTCTTTCCAGTGATACAGATTCTCGGAACTGTAACAGTGAACGCCGACCATGGCCTTGTTGCCGGCCTCGCCTTCGATCTTGTGCTCGCCGAACCAATAGTAGCGTCCTTCATGGAACAGGATGCCGCCGCCGTGGGCGTTCACGGGAACGCCGTTTTCATCGGGCCAGACTTCGCCGGGTCGAAACGGAATCGATTCCGACGCAAAAACTCCATTCACTGCAAGCAGGGTAAGAAACGAAACAGCCCAGTACAACCGGACTATCAACGGAGAAGTGAGTCGCTTTGGCACTTTCACCCGCCGTGTGGACCAACTCTCGTTGTTTGTCGCTTGCTTTTTTGAAAAAGACGCGCGGTTTTCGGGATCGTTGGTGTAAAGCAATGGTCTCATGGTAAAGGATTCGCGATTTAGAGAGTGTCAATGTGACTTTACAACGAATTTGATCAAGACGAATCCGCCGATCAGGAGGACGGTAAAAAGGATGGCGCAAAGATTAAAATACTTGTCAATCCAGCTTTCGATTTTCTTGCCGAAAAAGAACATTAAGGCGGCCACGGCGAAAAAACGCATCCCACGTCCGGCCACGGAGGCGATCAGCAGCAGGGCTAGGGAAAGATGGCACACGCCCGCCGCGATCGTAAAAATTTTGTACGGAATCGGCGTCACGGCCGCGGTGAAGACCGCCCAAAAGCCATGTTGATGGTACAATCCTTCCCTCACGACCGGCTCGATTCCCGCATGAGCGTCTCCGGCGACGAGGGCAAAATTTTCTTTGCTGATAATATAGGAAAAGAAAAAATCCTTGGTCGCTTCCCAGAACCAAAGGCCGATGAAGTACCCCAAAACGGCGCCCAACACCGAACCGACGAGGCTTACCGTGGCATACCAGAAGGCCCGGCGCGGTTTACCCGCCGAAAGCGCGATTTGCAGTACGTCGGGCGGAATCGGGAAGAACGAACTCTCCGCGAACGAGAGGCAAAAGAGGGCCGGCGTACCGTAAGGCGTCGAGGCCCAGGAGAGGACCCAATCGTACAATCGACGGACCACGTTTTTCTTCGATTCTTTTGCCAGGCTCGGCACGTCGGCGCCGGGTTCCTGAACCGGCGTGGGGGATTCCTGCTGCATGAGATTCCTGTTTCGGTGACAGTTTATGTTTTCGTATTTCGTGTAGGGGCAATAAAAAATCAGTGAAAGCGTTGCCATTCTAGCAAGCCCAAGGCGTTTTGACAACGAGAGCCGGATTTTCCGGTCGAAGCTCCGGCTACCATTGCCGATAGTGCTTTTGTGGGAATATCGGCAATAATGGGGCGGTCACGTTTTTCCGATTTCATTTTCCCGAGCAAAATCATGGCGAGTCAAATCATGAAACGTTCATCACGCGATTCGATCGTTCTTTCTTTCGTCTTCCTTCTTCTCCTCCAGACGGCGATCGTTTCCGCCCAAAATGAAAGCTGGGCCGTTTTCCATGGCCCCAAGGGCGATAACAAGTCGCCTGACACCGAATTGCTGAAAGAATGGCCCGAAAGCGGTCCGCCCCTCCTCTGGATCGCCGATTTTATCGGTTACGGTTATTCCGGCGTCTCGATTGCCGATGGCCGTATTTTCACCAGCGGCAATATCGAGCGGGACGGCGAAACGTCGGCGATGGTTTTCTGCCTCGACTTGAACGGGCAACTGATCTGGAAGAGCGACAACGGTCCGGGTTTGTCGGATCGGCGACGTTATCCCAGTACCCGGGCCACACCGACCATTGACGGTGACCGGGTCTATGACGAAAGTGCGCTGGGACAGGTGACCTGTTACGACGTTAAAACCGGACGAAAGATTTGGAGCCGGAATATCATCAAGGACTATGGCGCGGAAATCCCCCGCTGGTTCCTGGGTGAGTCGGTCATCGTGGACGGCGACCGGTTGATCTGCACGCCCGGAGGCCCGAAAGCCAGTGCTTTGGCCCTGGACAAGATGACGGGTAAGACCGTCTGGGAAGCCGCTTCGACCGGGCATCTGGCAGGTTACGCGACGCCGTATTTCTTCGATTTTGAGGGAACCCGGATCTTGGCGGTCCAGACGGATCGGACCGTGGAAGGGCTGAATCCCGAAACCGGCAAAACGCTTTTTTCGTTCCCTTGGGAAAACTTCCGAACTACGAATGTCACGATGCCGGTCTATCGTAACGGCCATCTTTTTATGACCAGCGGCTACGATCACGGCTCGAAGCTGTATCGGTTGACAAAAGAGCCGGATGGAAAAATCAAGGTCGAGGAGATCTGGTACGAAAAGCGATTCGATAACCACCACGGCGGCGTGATCCTGGTCGGCGATTATGTGTACGGTACGACACACAAAGGCTCCTGGGGTTCGATCCATTTCGACACCGGCAAGATCGGCTACCTGGTCCGTTCAATCGGCTCAGGCTCGGTACACTACGCCGACGGCTTGATTTACGGGCTTTCCGAAGACGACAAGATGGTGATCCTGCTCAAGCCGGAGCCGGAAAAGTACGTTGAAATCAGCCGCTTCGAATTGCCGAACGAAGTTGAAGGAAAATCCTGGGCTCACCCGGTCGTTTGCGGCGGTCGGCTCTACCTCCGCCACGCACAATACCTTTACTGCTACGATGTCCGTCAACCTCAGGCGACGCAACGGTAGTTCTACATCTTCACCCCCGGAAGGTGCTCTCCTAGAAACCCACGGCGCCGGCAAAATCCTCTTCGAAAAGAAGCTTGCTGGCGTCAAGGATGATCTTGACCTCGTCACCGACTTTGCCAAGGCCGCGGATATATTGGGCGCACTGTCCCGTCCCGCTTTTCGGCGGTGGTGAGACGCTGTTTTCTTCAATGGACCTGACTTCGTTCACCGTGTCGACGACCAAGCCGACCTGAATCTGGCCATTGCGGAGGTTGATTACGACGATACAGGTCCGTTCGTCATATTCGCGACCGACCATGTTGAAACGGAGCCGCATATCGATAACCGGAATGACCTGTCCGCGAAGATTGACCACGCCCTTGACGTAATGTGGCATGTCAGGCACCTCGGTGACTTTCTGCATCCCGACAATTTCCGTAACATGCCGAATCTCCAGGCAGTAGTCTTCGTCGCCCAACCGAAAGGATAGGTACATGTCCTTTAGGGTATCTTCCGAATTGTCCGAAAAGGAACCATCACGACCGACGGTCATGAGATCTTCAGAGGAGCTGCTTTCCATTTTTGCCAATGTTTCCGACATTTCTTCACCTCAAAAAACTGTTGGTACTGTATTTTTGTCTGAAGTCGCCATGCACGACACTTTCGGGACATCAATAATTATAGTTTACTTTTCAGGGAAACCGATGCCACCCTCCCCATTTTGCCAAGAAATAATCTTTTCTGCAATAATCAAATCCGCGCGGGTCGTTATTTTCAGATTCCATCGGTCGGCAGAAACGACAAAAACAGGATAACCGGCCTGTTCAACCAGTTGAGCGTCGTCGGTCGGCAAGTTTTTCCCGCGCTGACGGTAGGCTTCGAGGAGGATTTCTTTCCTAAACACCTGCGGCGTCTGGGCTTCCCAAAGATTGTCCCGGGAAACCGTTTTCTCAATGATTCCGTCCGCCACCCGCTTGAGCGTTCCGATGACCGGACTGGCGAGCATCGCGGCACCGTGTTCCATCGCGGCGGTAAAAACGGCGTCGGTGGCTTCCGTGGAAACACAGGGTCTCGCAGCATCATGAACGGCCACGAGATCAATGTCGGCGCTGACGTGCTCCAGGGCGTTTTGGACCGAATCGACCCGCTCTTGACCGCCTGCCAGGACGAGGATCAAAAAACGGTCAATCCACTCGGCATAAAGGTCGCGGAACCAACTGACATTGTCCGGCCCCACGACGACGATGATCTGCCGTACATCGCTTCGCGCGGCAAACTTTTCGGCGCTGTGCAGCCAGACGGGCTTGCCGTAAAGATCGGCGAAGGTCTTATTGGCAACCTCGCCTTCGCCGCTTTCACGAAAACGGCGTCCCTGGCCGGCCGCAGCGAGAATTACGGCGATTTTGACGTTTTCTTTGTCCACGGCGGGTTAAAAAGGAAAAGAACGGTTACGAAACCATGTTCTAAAGACGGTAATCGGAATGGACACAACAGGACAAACCGGGCATGTCGTTTATTTTGCCTTGGAATATCATCCAGCGGTAATCTCTCCGTCTGGTTTTTCAGGAAAAAAACCGCGTTCTACAGCGTCGTCTAACATCATTTCCGCAAAGCGCTCCAAACCCGGAATCGTTCCGCGAATCGGGTCGAAACGCTGCCGGACACGGTCGACGGAAACACCGTTTTGCTTCCAAACCGTTCCATGAAAAAGATAATTTTGAATCGCCGGCTGGATTCGGTCAAGAGCCAGTGCAAATCGGGCATCGCGCGTTTCCGCAACGTCGAATTCCGTCCAAAGGGCCCGTAGTTCGCTGCCGAGATCGGGTGGGAGCAGGCCGAATATCCGGTCGGCGGCGCGCTCCTCCCGTTTATTTTTATCCGTATGGGCAGCCGTATCGAAAGCATAGGTATCCCCGGCGTCGATTTCCACGAGATCGTGAACGAGCAACATCTTCAGTACCCGGAGCAGATCCAGTCCCACATCGGCAGCATCTTCGAAGAACAAAACGGCCATCAACGCGACGTGCCAGGAATGTTCGGCGTCATTTTCCCGGCGTTTTCCGGTCAAAATATAATTCCGCCGCAAAATGTCTTTGAGTTTTTCCGCTTCGCACAGGAAGTCCAACTTGGCCGCAATGCGCCGCGAAGGCGCATCGACAGCCAAAGAGTCGAAAACCGGTTCTTTCAAGACCGAACAAAAACCGTCCGCGTTCGAAACGGCGTTTTCGAATTCATCCCCGGGGGCGCTCTTCTCTTCGCTTCGAGTCAATGAACCGACAACTCCTGGTTTTTGGTGCGATTTTCCAAAAGGCTCCCGATCTTCTGAATATCGAGCACTTCCAAATCGAGCGCATCGTGGAGATCGAGAATGTCGTCCCAGTCGGATTCGTCGTCGAACGTGAAGCGGATCGAATCCTGCTGATCGAGCCCGGCGGGTACCGGCAGGAGTTCGACGTGATAATCTTTCTGGTTGTCCAAAAAGAACGTGCCGGGCAACTGGCGATGGATCGCGTCGTCGATCCGGCCGGCGATTTTTCGTACCGTTTCACTGCGGTACCACTCGGGGAAGAGGCCGTAGGGACGTCCCGCCGAGAAAATTTCGTTCATAAATTGGTAGGCGGCGTAATCACAGCCTTGTTCGACGTCCGCCATCCGAACGAGTTGGTCGATGATCGTCGGGTCCAGGAAGGGCCAGTCGGCACCGATCAGGACGCAGGAGTCCTTCGGAAATTTCTCCAACGTTCGCCACAACATGTCGAGCGTATCTTCCGCCCGGGTCGAGAAGACAGGCACGTCGCTCGGGGTCAGATCGCGAACCAAGTCGCCCTCGGATCCCTCGTCGGCGACGACGACCACACCGTCGAGCCGCAGGCAGTCGGTCATTTGCCGAACGACCCACTCCAGCACGGATTTTCCCTCCAGCCGCCTTGCAAGATGATGACGTTGCTTGGGGGTGAGCAGCGCTCCCTTGACAATTCCCAGTGTTTTCAGCATTGTGCATTCCTTTCCACGGTTTTCATTTTTTCCCGCAAATAATCCCACTCACGACTGGAGTAGCCGAACACGAGGAGCGACTAATGTCAGGCTCCTTGAGGGAGGTATTTCCCTTTTGTTCAGACCGCGCGGGACGCCGGCGTATTTGACAAAGAACAGAAGACGAGCAACGTTCCGTAAAGGCGTCGCTGAAATCGTGGCATCGTGCCGACGCTCTACAGGCCGACACGCCTGCTCATTATACAGCTTTGTTTTGGTCAAATCAAACAAAGCGCGCTCAAAATCTCTGAAAAAAGCAAAATCTTTCGGTTTATTCGCGTCTAGCGGCAAAACGCGTGCAAATGTCCCGCCCCTTTACTACGAAAAAACGGACGAGGAGGTTGTTTCGCAATCGAGAAAAAGTCAGATACATCGATTGATAAAGCCCTCACAAGCGGAATAACCGAAAATCCCAAAACGAAAAAAATTACCCAAAATGCCTTTCTTTTAATTTTTTCATTGAAAACGTCGATCCTTCTCTTTATAATCCTACAACAATGTTGTCGAAACCGCTTTTTATGGAGCGAATACAAAAGACGGACAACTGGTTCCTCTGAAATAGATGAATATCCAGCCTTTAATCACAACCGCGTTTTCCAGTTACTATGTCAATCGCAGCGCCTTGGTCGCTCGCGAAGCGGACACGGTGCGGAACGATACGGCCGTGGGCGGCGTGGAAAATTCCGTCAATAATTCCAATTCCTCCGTCTCCGGCATTCCGGGCACCGAGGGTGTTGAAAATCAGTCAATCTTCGGAAAAAGCACCACGCAGCCGAAGATCAGCGATACAGACGTCAATAAGCCGCACAACGCCGACGGCGACGTGCTTGACCTGTCCGATGCGGCGATCAAGGTGGCCGATGAGAGTGAAACGAAAGAGGCCCGGCAAAGTCGGACGGATTCCAAAGAGGCGGATGCCGATGCCCTGACACTGACCGAAGATCGAAAGGCGCTCGACGCGGAAGCAAATTCAGGAGAAGCTGCGGCGGCTCAATCGGCCGAGACGACGGAATTGACGCCCGAGGAACAGCAGCAGCTTGAAGAATTGAAAGCCCGCGACGCTGAGGTTCGAACCCATGAAGCGGCCCATCTCGCCGCAGCGGGGCCCTATGCGACCAGCGGTGCCAGCTATACCTACCAAACCGGACCGGACGGCCAGAAATACGCAATCGGCGGTGAGGTAAGTATTGATGTCGGCGAAGTTTCGGGTGACCCGGAAGCGACGATCCGTAAAATGCAAACCGTCGTTACCGCTGCCATGGCGCCGGCGGAGCCTTCCAGCCAGGACTACAAAGTTGCCGCCGCAGCCCGCCAAACCGAGGCAAAAGCGAGGACCGAATTGGCCCAGCAGCAACGTGAAGGACTGTCCGGGGCCGCCGAAGAGGAGCAGGCAGTCCAAGGTGAAGAACAATCCGCAGCCGCTTCAGACTCGGTTCATTCCGATGCCAAGTCGAAGAATTCCGGCGAATCGAGCGAATCAAGCGCAATCAAATTGGCCAAGAGTACGTCCGGCAGTACATCGAGCCGAAGAATGTCACCGCAGAATGCCGCTTACCAGGCCCAAAGTACCCTGTCTCCGGCCCTGTCCGGTAGCATGACGAGTGGACAAACCGGCAGTATCTCTTTCTCCGCCTTCGCATGATCGAGGCGCTCCGGCCTGAAATGAGGCCTATTCGCTGCGTTTCTTGAACGTTCCGGCGCCCGTTTTCCGGTTTTTCCAAAATTTCTTTTCTTTTTCAGAGCCGCACGTGAGATTAACGATCAAAAAGAGAAAACGCCGAACCCTTTAAATACAATCGAGTTACTCATTGTCCACCAATTTGGGAGTCGATATCTTCCCCGGAAAAGTCGACATTGCAATCCGTTCATCTATATTGACTTAGAAAAAATATCCGGAAAAAGATTGACTCGCAAGGAAGATACGGTAAGATGATCTTCGTTCTTGGCGTGGCACCGTATATGGTGCCCTCTGAACAAAAAAACTACTAGATACAGTCTCAGTTCAGGTTTTTTGCAGAATTTGCCGCGAAATCGTTTGATTAGGTCGGAATAGGCTGAATAGGTCAAATGCGTCGATCGCCGGGCATCCCCGGTGTCAAACTTTGCCTTTGAGGCGGACAATGGTCATTCTAACGATCGCAGCAGGGAGGCGTCATTTTTTTCATTGAGGAAGAGGGTTCTTCGTGCGGCATCAATCCCGTGGATTTCGTACTGATTGACATTGAAGCCCATTCGCGCTTCAGTAGCATGTCGTCCCATCGTCGGTCAATTTCCGTACTTCGAGTTGCTACCAATTGCCTTTTGAGACCGGTTCTATCGTTTTGTCCCGTTTTTACGTTCCGTTCACATTGATTCACAAAGAATTCACCAGGATAACATGACAAGTTTGGACGCTTCTTTCCGTCAAGATTCTTCTTCGAATGAAAACCATGATCATGCCGCCCCGTCGCCTTCCGCCGGCGACTCCCGGCAACAATCCCGCTTGAATCTGGACGGTGATGTCGGCCCGGTCAGCGGCTTGAGCATTGAACCTTTCTTCTGTCCGAAAGACGCCCGGGATCCCTTTGACACTGTCCGTTGGGCCACGCGCACGGCCGCGATCAAAGGCGACGGTGGCTCCATTTATTTTGAGCAAACCGATTGCGAATTCCCCGAAAACTGGAGTCAGCTCGCCGTGAATGTTGTCGCGAGCAAGTATTTCTACGGCGAACCGAATACGCCGCAACGGGAAAAAAGCGTCCGACAGATCATCCACCGAGTGAGCCGAACCATCGCCGACTGGGGCGTTGAAGACGGCTATTTCAGCACCCGCCGAGACGGCGAAATCTTTTACCGCGAACTGACATGGCTTCTCTTGCACCAGTACGGTTCGTTCAATTCGCCCGTCTGGTTCAACGTGGGGCTCAACCAACAGTACGGTGTGACCGGCGGAAAATGCACTTGGCACTGGGACGAAGCCGCCGGCGAAGCGACTCAGCCGGATAATTCTTACGAATTTCCCCAAGCCTCGGCCTGTTTCATCCAGAGTGTCGAGGACAATATGGAAGCCATCATGGGACTCGCCCAAAGCGAAGCCATGCTCTTCAAATTCGGTAGCGGCACCGGCACGGATCTTTCCACGATCCGGGCGAGTTGCGAAAAACTGGCCGGCGGCGGAAGCCCCTCGGGACCACTGTCCTTCATGCGGGTTTACGACCAAATCGCGGCCGTGGTCAAAAGCGGCGGCAAAACACGGCGGGCGGCCAAGATGCAGTCGCTCAAAGTCACTCACCCGGACATCATGGATTTCATCGATGGCAAGCTCCGGGAAGAGGAAAAAGCCAAAATTCTCATGAAGCATGGTATGTCCTATGAGGATGCCTATTCCTCGGTCATGTACCAGAACGCGAACCTGTCCGTTCGCCTCACCGACGATTTTATGCAGGCCGTAAAAGACGACGGAACTTGGGCGACACACTGGGTCACCGACCCGAAAAGGAAAGGCCCCGAGTATCCGGCCCGTGAAGTTTACGATAAAATCTCCCAAACCGCCTGGGCTTGCGGCGATCCCGGCGTACAGTACGACACGATCATCAACCGCTGGCACACCTGCCCGAATTCCGGTCGGATCAACGCTTCGAATCCGTGCAGCGAATACATGAGCCTCGACAACACGGCCTGTAACCTGGCCAGCATCAATCTCATGCGATTCCGCAGCGAAGACGGTCTTTTCAACGCCGACGCCTTCACGCAAGCCTGCCGGATATTCTTCATCGCCCAGGAAATCATCGTCGACCGGGCCAGTTATCCGATCAAGAAAATCGCGGAAAACTCGCACAAATTCCGAGCTATCGGACTCGGTTACTCGAATCTGGGCAGCTTGATCATGAGTTTGGGGTTGCCCTACGACAGTGACGAAGCCCGGGGCCTCTGCAGCGTCCTCACGGCCCTCATGCACGGAGCCGCATACAAAACCAGCGCGGAGTTGGCCGCCGTGGTCGGAACCTTCGAAGCTTACGAACTGAACAAGGAGCCCATGCTCAAGGTCATCGGCATGCACTGGGACGCGGTCAACAAGATCAGCAACTGCCCGAACTATCTGAAAACCAAGGCCCAAAGCATCTGGGACGAAGTCTCCACCCGGGGACGCCGTCATGGGTTCCGTAACTCCCAGACGACTGTTCTGGCCCCCACCGGAACGATCAGTTTCATGATGGACTGCGATACCACGGGAATCGAGCCGGACATCGCCCTGGTCAAGTTCAAGTCGTTGGCCGGAGGAGGTACACTCAAAATGGTTAACGGAACCGTTCCGCTGGCCCTGCTCACACTCGGTTATACGGAAGACGAAATCGCTTCGATTGTCAAGCACATCGAAGACCGAGGCACGCTCCACGAAGCGCCGTTCCTTGTCGACGCCCATTTACCCGTCTTCGACTGCGCCTTCCCCACGCCGGGTTCCGAACGCTGTATCCCCTGGGACGCTCACGTTCGCATGATGGCCGCCGCGCAACCGTTTATTTCCGGCGCGATCTCCAAAACGGTCAACATGCCCGGTAGCGCGTCGGTCAAGGACATCGCCGACGCTTACATGCTCGGCTGGGAACTCGGACTCAAGGCGATTGCCGTTTATCGTGACGGTTCCAAAGGCGCCCAGCCGCTTTCGACGTCCAGCGACGCCACGAAGTTGGCCGGGACTTCGGCCGATGCGCCGCTCTCCAAAAAGGAAAAACGCAAACTGGCCGGCCCACGTCGTGAGCGGCTTCCCGATACCCGGCAGTCCATCACGCATAAATTCAACATTTCCGGCCACGAAGGTTACATCACCGTGGGGCTGTACCCCGACTACCGTGTGGGCGAACTGTTCATCACCATGGCCAAAGAAGGCAGCACCATCGGCGGTCTCATGGACTGTTTCGGCACCGCCATTTCGATGAGCCTGCAATACGGCGTGCCGCTGAAAGTTTACATCGAGAAATTTTCGCACACCCGCTTCGAACCATTGGGCGACACGAAGAATCCCGATATTCCTGTTGCGAAAAGCTTGGTCGATTATATCTTCCGCTGGCTGGGACGGATGTTCCTGCCGGAAAACGACACCGTCAAGCAGGACCCGCAAAACCGCCGTGAAAGCCACCCGGACGAGGGAGGCGACCGGGAACGCCGTTGCGGCGTGGCTTCGAAAGCCAAAGATGAACAGGTCACGACGGCTCCACAAACAGCGGCCCCGAAAACCGCGTCGGAACCGGCTTCAGAACCCGTGGTTGATGCCCCCGTTTCTTCTTTGGCACGCAAAACAATGGCCGGTGTCGCTTCACAGGGTCGCAATGGGTCTGGCACGCTTTCCTTGTCGGGCGTCAATATTTCCGTGGTTGACAGCACCGTAGCCACGGCCGAGGACGCTTCGACCTCGTCGCACCGTTTGACGTCGCACTTCACACTTTCCACGGCCGAGGAGCAGTATGGTAGCTTCCAATCCGACGCTCCGCTTTGCGACGCCTGCGGCTCTATCAGCGTGCGTAGCGGAAATTGCTATCTCTGTTATACTTGCGGCAAGAGCATGGGTTGTAGCTGATATAATCGCGGCAGAATTCCCAGGGAAACCGGAACCCGGAGATCATCCAAGTTGGGGTGCGGCCATCCGGGGTTCGGCGAGCCCCGTGTTGAAGGCGGAATACCGGCCCGTCCCGGTTGCCGCCGTTCCAACAAGAACCAACGGCATGGAGAACGAGCC
>JBEBTM010000071.1:0-12526 GCA_040393745.1 Thermogutta terrifontis
AGAAAAAAACGACCGCAGCACCGACGACGCCACCGACGATGGCGCCAATGACAGAACTCACAATTTTTTCACTCATCAAATACCTCCGTGTTTGAATAGAGAAAGGGGAATGTCCGTACGGCGGACTCGTTCCACCGTGTTTTTTTCTTTTCGGCCGGGACTGAAAATCACCCCCGATCGCAAAAGCCGGGCGGATTCTAGCAAGTTCTCGAAACCGAATCCAGAGCAATTTCCAAGATTTTTTCGACACGAAGCCGAGAGCCCCAAGTGGAGCGCAGCGAAACTTGGGGATGGGGTCGTCAATTCATTTTACGGTTTTTTCGGCGGTTCGCTGGTCAGTTGCACCAAGGCTTCGCGGACCATCGTTTTTCGCGAGGCGTCGACTTTTTGGAAGCGATGCTTGCCGTCGGAATTTGGCGTGAAGGTCGAAATACCCTTTTCATCCAGTGTGACCGTACCGGGTTCGGACAGGGCGTAATAACCCCGGTCGGGCCGGGCAACGTAGAGAACGCTGTTCAAATCGAAGGTCGGCTGATTGTTGTCGAGGCCCCGATAATGAGCGTAGCCGTCTTTTACCGGATGGTTCGCAACGTATTCGAAGTCGTTCTTAATGCTCGCCGAGGGATAATGGATTTCCTCGCCGACTTCAAAGCCGCTGAAGATCATTTCCGTGGGCCATTGGGCCATCATTTTTCGGGCCGAGGACAAATCACAACCGATGTTGTACTCGGCGTTGTCCGTGTGATACCGCCTTTCACCGCCATCGAAGGCACCGGCCATGAGTGAGACGTATTTGACTTTTTTCAGGACGAGTTCTTTGCCGGAAAGTGGCGAAAACTCGTCGCCGGGCGTGTCGAGCAATCGGGCCAGATTCGTGAAAAAACCGATCTGGACGATCACGACGCTGGCGTCCGGCTGTGCGGCGAGGGTCTTCCGGATCAGGGAAACCGCTTCGGGGAGCGGATCGCCGGGATGGACGTTGCGGGGATAAACGAGCAATCCGTTCGCGTCACGTTTTTCGGTAACCTGTTTATTATAGCGACCTTCGTCTTTGGTGGCCCCGTCTTTGACAATACCGATGGGAATGTCGGGCCGACCGTAAAAAACATTGACCAGCGAGACCATCGGGGCCGCATAGGGATTGTCCTTGGTCGTTGTCACGGCCAAGATTTCCAGCTCGCCGCGGTTTTGCAACGCATGAGCCACGGCCAAGGCCATGGTGTCGTCGATGTCGTTGCCGATGTCCGTATCGAAAATAATCCGGACGGGCTCTTTGGCTGTCAGTGTGGGAACCAGAAACAACAGACACAGCAGGGTACAGAGAATTTTTTTCATGGCAAACCGGGAAAAGGAATAAAAAAAAGGAGGATGCAAGACGATGCTTACGTTTCAATCGCACGAGCGTCCATTTTAATGGATCGTCCTTGCGGAAGCAATCTCCACGAATTTTTGCCCTTGACGGCAGGGGCTCGTTTTTCTTATGATGAGGGGTGTTTTTCCGATCATCACCGTTCCTATCTCGACCGCAATCATGCATAACGGCAGCGCACTGGATGCTTTACATCGCTCCTCGCCCTCGTTTTCCACCTTGGAAAGCGAGCGTTACACTGTTCCGACCACAGTTCTCCGCGCGGAGGGTTTGATCAAAATCTACGGCAAACGCCGGGTTGTCGACGGTGTCAGTTTCCACGTCAACAAGGGCGAAATCGTCGGTTTGCTCGGTCCCAACGGTGCCGGAAAAACAACGAGCTTCCGAATGGCCTGCGGGCTCATCAACACCAATGGCGGCATTGTTTATCTCGGTAATCAGGATGTAACAAGCTGGCCCATGTACCGGCGTAGCAAAGAAGGCGGGATGGGCTATCTGCCGCAGGAAAAAAGCGTGTTCCAGAAATTGACCGTCCAAAACAATCTCAACGCGGTCATGGAATTGCTCGGCGTGAAACGAAACGAACGTCGGCGGCGGTGCGACGAACTTTTGGAGAAATTCCAGCTCACTCATCTGCGTCACAATTATGCAGGGGGGCTTTCCGGCGGGGAGCGGCGACGGTTGGAAATTGCCCGTTGCCTCGTTTCCGATCCAAAAATCATCCTGCTCGACGAGCCCTTTGCCGCGGTCGACCCAATTACGGTTTACAGCATCCAGGACATTATTCGGTTCCTGGCCGCGGAGGGAATCGCCGTCCTGATCACGGATCATAATTTCCAGGAAACCTTGAAAACCACGCACCGGACCTATCTCGTCGAGGCTGGCTGTGTTCTTTGTCACGGGACGCCACTGGATGTCCTTGATAATTCAGAGGCCAGGCGGGTTTACTTCGGGAAGGACATCGATTTCGATGGACTCAGGCGTGTCCTGATAGATAATGCCGCCGCGCTGGCGCAATCGGTAAAGACGAAAAAGCTCGAGCCGATGCCTGAAAACGTGCCGACTGACACGAAACGGAAGCCGGAAAATCGCAAACCGGAGCCTCAACCGGAGTCGGAACCGATCAAAGCACCGGCCACGAAGCGACATTTGCGGCCTTCCCGGGAAGAAGTGGCCGATCCGGCCACGGCGTCGACGATCATTCAAACACGGACCGATCCGGCTTCGGCCGACGAAACGCCTTCGAGTATTATTTCGCGCCCCATCGGTCGGCGTCTGGTTCCTTCGGCTCCGATGCCGGAGCGACCGATTGTCCGATCCAGTGGAGAGGCGAAGCACGTGGAACCGGCCAAACCGGAACCGCCGGAAGAGGATGTCGCCGCTGAAATGTCGGGCATCATTCGCAGTTTGGGGGCGATGATCTGGAAGAAGTAGGGGAGGGCGTCCCAAAAAAATCCGCCCCCCCATCTTGCATGGAACCGGGCAGGTGACTATAATTCCTCCAACAGTTCGGTTGTGGGGCTTTGCGGCGTTGTCCTTGTTTCATGACCGTGTGTGTTTGCGGGCGTAGCTCAGTTGGTAGAGCACGACGTTGCCAACGTCGTTGTCGACGGTTCGAACCCGTTCGCCCGCTCTTTATATTATGATTGACGTGACGTGGGCCCGAGCCCCCGGAACCAACAGAGGTCCAGTGCGTGTCAGCGTGCGAAATCACATTTTGATTCCGCGTCGGCCGGCTGGATTTTTTTGTTTCCCGTGCCAATTACTGTGTTTGTCACTCCCGTGACAATGTCGGCGTTATCCCTGAAAAGTAGCGCCTTGGGTCGATCTTTTACCCCCAATTCGAGACTATGAGCACTGAGAACACCGCGGCGGAGACCCCCCAACAGTTGGAATTGACCACCGACATTCAAGTCGTCAGTTCGTGTGAGCGGCGAATCAAGGTAACCGTGCCCCGTTCGGAGATCGAACGTTATTATCAAAACGAATATACCGATCTGGAAAAGACGGCCTATGTGCCCGGCTTCCGAATCGGCAAGGCTCCGCGTAAACTGGTCGAAAAACGATTCAAAAAAGACGTTGCCGACCGGGTCAAAAACGTCCTGGTCATTGACGCGCTGTCCCAAGTGAACGACGGCCCCGACCTGACGCCGATCAGCGAACCCGATTTCGATTACGATTCGCTTGTGCTGCCCGAAGACGGTCCATTTATCTTCGAGTTTGCCATCGAAGTCCGTCCCGAATTCGACCTGCCCGAGTGGCGGGGGCTGAAGATCGAAAAGCCGGTCCGTGAATTTTCGACCGAAGACGTCGACAAGGCCGTGGAGCGGGTCCTCACCGCGTACGGACGGCTCGAAACCACGGAGGAACCGGCAGTAGCGGACGGTTATATCATCACGAACATCGAGTTCAAGTCCGGTGACGAGGTGCTTTCAAAAATCACGGGCGAAACGCTCCGAATTCGGTCGAAACTTTCGTTCCACGATGGTTCGATCGAAGGTTTTGACAAGCTTATGACCGGTGCCAAAGCGGGCGATGTTGTCACGACGCAGGTCACGCTGACCGAAGACGCGGCCAATCCCGAATACCGTGGCAAAACGGTCGATGCCAGCTTTGAAATCGTCGAAGTCAAGAAACTTACGGCTCCGGTGTTGAGTGAAGCCTTCCTGGAACGACTCGGCGGATTCGAAAATGAAGCCGATTTCCGGGACGCCGTGCTCGATTCGCTCCAGCGGCAGTTGGAGCACGAACAGCGTCGCCGCGCCCGCCGCCAGATTACCGAAGCCCTGACCGTTTCGGCCAAGTGGGAGCTCCCGCCCGGCTTGCTCACCCGGCAGTCGGAACGTGAATTCCGGCGGACCGTCATGGAACTGCAACGCAGTGGTTACAGCAACGAGGAAATCCTGGGCCACGTCAATTTCCTCCGGCAGAACAGCGCCTCGGAAACCGCCCGGGCTCTTAAGGAACACTTCATCCTTGAGAAAATCGCGGAAGTCGAAAACATCGAGGATACGGAGGCGGATTACGAATTGGAAATCGCCCTGATCGCGGCCCAAAGCGGCGACTCGCCCCGTCGGGTGCGTGCCCGGATTGAAAAGGCCGGGGAAATGGACATTCTCCGCAACCAAATCATTGAACGTAAGGTCATTGATATGATCTCGCAGAACGCCGAGTTCACGGAAATTTCGTTTGAGTTCGAGGACACGGAAGAAGAAGCCGTGGACTGGGCCGCCGCCGGTGATCCGACCGCGATCGCTCAAGCTTCGGAAGACGACCTGAAAGCCGTGGGCAAGGAAATGGACGAAAAGCGGAAAATTGATCCGAACACGAAAATCAAATAAGTCCGATGGACTCTGACCTGAAAAAAAGAACGCGGTTTCGTTTCCCTAAAGGAGACGAAACCGCGTTCTTCGTTTATAATCGTTTCTTCCGGCTCTTGGGGTTTATGGCCCTTTTGGGCTGGCGTTTTGCCTGGACTCGCGGTATAATACGTCATCGTTTCATGTACCTTTTTTGTCCCCCAACGGAGATCACAATTTCCATGATTAACATCCGCTACCGGCAGCGTTCCGGTTTTACGCTTCTCGAACTCTTGGTCGTACTGGCCATCATTGTCGCTCTGTTCGCCATTCTGACCCCGACGATCATGTCCCAACGGCGGAAGTCCGAAATCAGTCGGGCGAAGATGGATATCCAGCGGCTCAATCAGGCCCTGGAACTTTACGCCCAGGAAAACCGAGGGTATCCCACCTCGGAGCAGGGGCTCATGGCCCTGGTTTACGTCCCGAATAACACTTTCACCGGCCAACCTGCCGGCGGTAGCATGATGCAACCGGGAATGACGCAGCCCGGGATGCCCGGCATGGATTCCGGTAACCAGTTCGCCGGAAACGCCGGTTCCGTGGGGCCCGAAATGTTTGGCAGTCAGCCCGGGACAATGCCGGGGATGAACAATCCGAACATGATGCCCGGAACAATGCCGGGAATGAACGATCCGAACATGATGCCCGGCGGCACGGGCACCACGATGCCCGGAACAATGCCGGGAATGAACGATACGAACATGATGCCTGGCGGTACGGGCACCACGATGCCCGGGGCGATGCCGGGAACGACCATGATGGGCGGTTGGAATTCATTCGTTTACAACGAACAGCTTTACGTCAATGCCCGCAAACGCTCGGAATCGTACACGGGTAATGACTCATTGCCCGTCGATCCTTGGGGAAGCCAGTATCGCTATGAAAACAATCTCGCCTACAATGGCCTGAACCGCAACGGTAAAACCACGCCCGCGATCTGGTCTGCCGGACCCGACCGTCAGGATGGCACGGATGACGACGTGTTGGGTTGGGAGCCCGAAGACGCCCAGCAGGCGTTCACCCAACGGCAGCAGCAGATGCAAATGGGCACCGGTATGACCCAGCCGGGAATGCCGGGCGATCCCACAATGATGCAGCCGAACATGCCAGGCATGCCCACGGATACGAACATGATGCCGGGCATGCCGAATCAGCCGATGATGCCAAACCAACCGGGAATGCCGACCATGCCTACGGATCCCACGATGATGCAACCGAGTATGTCGCCGCCGGGAATGCCGACCAATCCGATGCCGAGTAACCCCATGCCGACGAATCCTGTGCCGAGCAATCCGATGCCCCGGTAAGATGATCGTCCAACAGCAAGATCCCCAGGTGAAGCGCAGCGCAACTTGGGGATAACCGCCCGTTTGTCATTTGATACGGCCGATTTGCCAGGCGGGAAAGGCACTTGCGGCCGTAATTTCCTGGAGGATTCGTGTTGCTTCCTGCGGTTCGACCACCATGACGAGCCCGATGCCCATGTTGAAGACGCGGTCCATTTCCTCGGCGTCGACGTTGCCCAGCCGCTGGAGCCAGCCGAACACCGGCGGGACGTCCCAAACGCGATCCAGTTCCACGGCAAGTCCTTCGGGCAGGATCCGGCTCAGGTTCTCTTCGAGTCCGCCGCCTGTAATATGGGCAATGCCGCGAATGCCTCGGTTGGCCCCGAATTCGTCCAAAAGCCGACGAACCGCACCCACATAAATCCGCGTCGGTTGGAGCAGCACCTCGGCCACGGTCCGACCGTCCAATTCTTCCGGCATATCGTTGAGATCCAAGCCGGCCCTATCGAACACGATTTTCCGAACAAGACTGTATCCGTTCGAATGGAGCCCACTGGACGCAATGCCGAGCAGGATGTCGCCCGGTTGGATCGCGCTGCCGTCGATGATTTCCGTCCGTTCGGCCACACCCACGCAGAACCCCGCGAGATCGTATTCGCCCGGCTGATACAGGTCGGACATGATCGCCGTCTCCCCGCCGAGCAAGGCGCAACCGCTTTGCAGGCAGCCTTCGACAACGCCCCGGACGATCTGTTCGAGCAAATCGGGATCGTCCTTCGGCATGGCTACGTAATCGAGGAAAAACAGCGGCTCGGCCCCGCAGCAGATCGCATCGTTGACGCTCATGGCAACAAGGTCGATGCCCACGGTTTCGTGCCGATTGGCCTGGCAGGCAATTTTCAGTTTCGTGCCCACGCCATCGGTGCAACCGACCAACACGGGATCGGTGTAACTCTTTTTCGTGCCGTCGGTGTTGTGGCCGAAAAGTCGGAATAGACCGGCAAACCCGCCGTCAAGCCGCTGGACGCGATCGGAAAAGGTCTGGCCGATCAGCTTGGGAATTCGTGACATCGATTCGGCGTAAATTTCAAGATCGACACCGGCGTCTTTGTAGGTCGCTTTTTCCATGGAAGGTGCGTTTGAGGCGTTGAACGGGATACGACATCGGAACCGGGTCCCATTCTACCCCGGAAGAGCGGCGCTGTCCACACGCCCGACTTTTCCCGCCAGGACGGCGTCAAAGTTCAAAATAGGGAAGAACTTTGCAATCCTCGTCGTTTTTTCCGCCGAACGTCGCGTGTCGTAAAATATTGCGGGCCATCGCAACGTTTTTTACCGCATCCTCGAAGTGGGGGCGTTGTCCTTTTGCAGGCGTTCCTTCCCACTTTCACGACGAGGGCTGACAGGCGACCATCTCGATGAAACGCCTCGCCATGCGGGCGATATTGAATTGCTCGAACGCCGTCTCCTTCGCTGATTGGGCCATCCGCCGGCGACGGGGTTCGTCACCAAGCAGCTCCTCCGCGGTATCGGCCAATGAGATGGGATTCTCCGGCTCGAACAAAAGCCCGCCGCCGGTTTCGGCTAAAATCTCCGGAAAGACGCCGCGATCGGGAAACAACCCCGGCACGCCCGCCGCATGGGATTCCAGAACGAAAAGACCGAACGCCTCGTTGAGTCTCGTCGGCACGGAGAAAAGCGTCATATTCCGAAGCAGGGCGATCTTCTCCTCCCGAGTCACGTTCCGGTGAATCGTTGCTTGTTCGCGAAGTCCTGCGGCGGTCAGGCGGCTTTCGATATCGGTGAGAAACGGCAAATCCCAAGACTTTTGCGCTCCGCCGATTTCGAAACGCAAATTCGGAAACCGACCCCGACGCCGCAGTTCGACAAACGCTTCGGCAAGTACGTCGAGTCCCTTACCGTGGTTGAGCCGGGCGAAATAACCCAGCACGGGCGTTTTCGCCTCAAGAATGGGTGGAGTGTTTTCGTAACCATCGAGATTGAGTCCCGGCGGTAAAACCCGAACCCGGCCCGGCGGCAAAGCGAGGCGGTTTTCCATGTAGCCGGCGAAATACCGGCTCGGGACCGACAGCAGGTCGACCCGCGCGGCATGTTTTCGTACTAAATCCCAGGCTTCGGTCCGATACGGTTCGGTCAGGCCGTCGAGAAAAGCGTCTTCGCCGGTCAGGAAGCAAACGGTCTTCGCACCGGTTTCGGCTTTGATTTCCCCGTGCATGCCCAGGAGCAAGGCGTTGGAGAAACTGACAACCTCGGGCTCGTGCGGTTTGAGCCAGCGGCAGAGTTCGGTGAGTTCCGTGGCCTGCCGACCGTGCTCGCCCCGGAGCATGGAGACGGTCAGGTCGCCGACCTGCGACGGGTGCGTACCCGCAGCCCGACCGCCCACGGCTTTGAGCAACCGCTTCGACGCGAAAAGCCGCCGGAGAAATCGCGGGGCGTAACGATAAATCGGCAGCTTCTGTTCGAGATAAACGTTCACGCCGCTGAAAAAGACGGGCGTATCCCGGCTCCGGTCCTCTTCGTCGAGCGTAAGCGGCAGGTACAGCGGGACCATACAGAGATCGTGCCCTTGTCGGACAAGCTCTCCGGCCAGGGCGTTGTCCCGAAGGCAATTGCCGCAGTACATATCCCCGGCGCCGGGCGAAAGTTGGACGATTTTCATGGAAGCGAGAGCGCGGATTCGGGAGTGTGACGCAGTCCCCGGAGAAGTCCGGACAAACGGCGCCGATGTAAATGGATAAGGCTCATCATCGATTCCGGATCTCGGTGGCCGTCACCCCTCTCTAAAACGGCAGCATCCGGTGCAGGTTCTCGTTGAGCATCGGGGCGAACATTGCGACCCAGCCGATCGACCATTGGTCCAGCCTGACCGAATACGTTTGCGTTCGCCCTTGGATGCTTTCCTCAAAAACGCCGCGATGGCCCTGGAAATTGTACGTGACCCGATTCGTCGGCGCGGCTAAGCCTTCCGCTTTGAGCCGGCGGGACTTTTCGATCCGCTGGACGAAATCGCCGATATATTGTCCGGAAAATTCCTCGGCGTCGGGTACGACGATCCCGGCGAAATCGTAATTTCCGTCCGTCTGGAAATATGCCTCGAAAATCCGCGTGGAAAACAGTACGGCGATCATGTCGTCCCCTTGAGCCAGGAGAAAAGGAACGAGACATTTCGTTTCGCCTTCATGGGAAAGATCGATTTTTCCCAGTCGGTAAACGACACCGTCAACCGTGCGGACATCTGAAAACGAACAATCGAACGAAAACGGTTTTGCATCTTCGTTAAGAAATTTCCACACATCGGAGATGCCGCTGACGCAGTCGGCCAGCTCTTTCATCCAGTGGAAATCAAGCGTTTTTCCCTTCATCGGCGCGGACATGGCCGCGATGATGATACCTTCGTCGGCATGGAAAGCAAAGGCGTGGTCCTCGACGCTTCCCGGTTCCCGGTCGGCCAGGAAATCCGAAATCGGTTGCAGGATTTTGACGCAGCGCCACTGCAAACCTTTGATCGCTTGGTTGACGTATTTCACTTCGCGGTGGGCCTCGGCATCCTCATGGTCATCCGGAACATCGGCGACGACGGGGGTAAGAAAAAACACGTTTCCGTTCTGGATGATTTCGTATTTTCCGTCATGCTCCTCGGTGAGAGATTCCAAGCTCTTCACGGAGGTCGCGATAGCGGGCGCCAAGATGAACATGGATTTTCTACCGTCTTGCTTACGTTCTTCTATCGGAATGACGCTCGCGCCGGCCTTGATGATAAAACTTCGCTTAGAATCGGAAAAAAACCGCCACTGACCCGCGACGAGCGGCGGCTCGACGTTTTCGTCCGGTAAAAAGCCGCCGACCCCGAACGGTTCACTTCGGTGGGAAATCGCGATCCGCTCTTCCGCTTGAGATGCATCCTCGGCGGCGGTACTCTGTATGGCGTAGGTGAATCGCCGAGCGTCCGTGTCCCATTGCAGGCCGAACAGAGTCGACTCCACTCCGTCGTCCTTGTAGTTTTTTTTCGAACGATTTTTCCGGAGTTCGCGGAGAAAGCGGCCTTCGTCTTCCTGTTGAGCCGGCAGTTCGCCAGGATAGAGAATCCGTTCGGGATGATCGTGCGAAAAAGCGGCGTCGTACTTTTCCCGAAGCGGCTTCCAGCGTTTTTCGGGGGCCACTTCGTCAAGCCATTCCACCGGAAAATATGGATGGAGGACATACAGCGTATTCTCCCGGAGCGTGATTTTCATTCGACCGAGCGGAAACATGAATTGCACGATGGAATTCTGCCCGAGCCGCTTGCGGAAATCGTCGTCGTTGAACCGCTCCTCGGTGAACCCTTTCTCACCGAGGCCCCGTTGCCGGGGCGTCATGGCAAGGATGGGCCAGATCATCTCGCCGTCGGTGACCGTCATGCCGCTGATGCCGTCCAAGGCCAGAATCTCGGCGGGCAGGCTTACGTTCAGCGGTGTATTTTCCTGAATCAGCGGCTGGAGACCGGCAAGGCTTTGGACGTTGGAAATCGTCCAGCACAGCACCGGGTAGAGCTTCGGATTCTCCTCCGCCCGGCACGTTTGGACCGGCGAAAACGCGAGAAACAGGGAAACGAGAAAAAGAAGAACAGTACGGAACATCGACGAACCTCCTGACGTTTACGGGACGAATCGATACATGCAAACGAACGAAGATTAACGATACCGGCAAAACCCGTCAAGAGTGTTTCTCCACCGTCATGAGCTCCATGCGTTAGACGCCGAGCGACGGCGCTTTGTTCGGGAGCGACTGCCGGGGATCGATGCCTTTTTCCTTGTCCTCGCGACGTTGCGAAAGTTGGTTCGAAATAAACGCTTCAAAAACGAGGACCAGTAACACCCCCCAGAGAAACATATCCCACAAACTCGTGCCGCGTTTGAGTTGGTCGAAGGTTGAATCGACTCCGTCTCCGGCTTGAGAAAAAACAAACGGCGTGTCCTCGAACCGCTCCCGGCTGCTTTCCTCGGTCAGGCATACGGCATCGATTTCTTCGCCGTCCAGGTTCACGGAAAACGGAATCTGCGTTTGCCGAGCCGTCTCCAAAGGCCGGAGCAGGTACACGCCGACCTGATCCGTGTCGCCGAAAACAAAAGTCGCCGTGGCCTGGCCGTCGGGGCCCTTGGAAAGTTCCCGCCGAAGGACGGCCCCCGAGGGCGGAATAATCTCGACCGCGCCGGGTCGTTCGTCTTCCTTGAACGTGAACGTGATCGGACTCCCCGCTACGGTTTGCAGCCTGGTCTGTTCCACGCCGGCAAGCTGGAAGATCATCTGGTTGATCATCGGCAGGAAAATGTTCCGTGTGGGCAGATTGCTCCAGGCGACATTGACGCTGGTCCCGAACATGGTCACGGTCCCGCTGCCGATACGTCGCTGCACGATGAGCGGCATGCCGTCGTCGAGCCGGGCCAGCGCGGGCACGGGGCCTTTCGAAAGATCGAAGCCGATCCGCTTGACAACCAAAACCCGGGTATAAAGGTCGCGAGGATTCGCCAGATTGCTCAGCGCCGGATTCGAGCCGTCGATCCAGTCGATGTTCCAAGCGTCTTTGCCCGCCTCCAAGCTGGGCGTTTCCACCGAAAGCAGCGGAGTGGGCAGCAGCTTGTTCTCAAATTGGGCGTCCAAGGCGTTGTACTCGTCAGTGTAGACGTTTTCGCCGGCGGTCCAGATCAAATTGCCGCCGCGCTGAACGTACTGCACCAAGCGCTCGGCCGCCTCCGGTGTCGGGGCAGGCAGATTCACCGCGATAACAGCCGCGTAATTTTGTAGAGGTTCGGTCAGCAGATCGTCCTTGGAAAAAGTCGTCAAACGAACCGGCGAGACGCCGCCCGCACCGGTTTGCAAGGCCCGCTCGATGTAATAGGTTTCCTCAAGCAGCGGGATTTCGTGGTTCATCGGCTTGATCACGGCCACGGGAATTCCCTGGTCGACTTCCATGGCGAAGAACAATTTGTCATCCGTGGGATTGCCATCGTTGCCGACGAGCCGAACTTCGCCCTTGTGCAAACCGCCGCGATCGAAAGCGATCAGGAAAGGATGCCCCTGTTGGCCCTCGGCGTCCAGTTTGATTTCCGGGCTTTCGTATTGTTTTACGCTGTTGACATAAACCTCCAACCGCCGGGTTTGCTCGATGTTCGCTTCGTTTTTCAGGTACACGGTCATCGGGATGGGGACCTGGGCGATCGGCAGCACGTTTTTTGTGTCGAGCCGAACGAGCCCGACGTTCGGTTTTGGGGCGTGGTTGCAACTGAGCAGGATGATCGGGATTCCGAGCATATCATCCCGCTCGCTCGGGGACAAGTCGGCGGTTTCCGCAGCGGCGATGCTCCGAACGGCTTCGGTGTCATGGTAATTATGAGCGGCAATCGCCGTGGATTTCAGGGCGTTCGAAGCGGTTTTCTTTTGCTTGACCGGCAAACCCTGCCAAGACGCTTCTTGCTGGTCGCTGATGACGAAGATCAATTTCGATGGAGTGG
>JBEBTM010000072.1:0-12506 GCA_040393745.1 Thermogutta terrifontis
TGCTCCATCTCCTGATGCGCGGAAAACCGCGTATGATTGAATTTCCGGCCCTGATGTTCCTGAAAAAGCGGCTCGACATTCAAAAACGGCGGAATCGGCTCAAACACTGGATCTTGCTTGCCATGCGGATTCTCGCCTGTATTTTAATCGGTTTAGCCTTGGCCCGACCGTCCGTTAAGCTCGCCGATTGGTTTCCCAGTTTAACCATGAGTGCCGCGAAAAAGACCGAAGACGGAAAATGGAGCTTTGTCGGCAGTATCGCTTCTTCACTGGGTAGCCAGGAAGCCCCCATCGCCGTGGCCGTGGTCGTCGATACGTCGATCCGCATGGATTACATGCAGGAAAATCAGACCCGGCTTGACGTTGCGCGTGATTTCTCCCGCTGGATTCTGGAACAGGTTCCCGCAGAAAGCGACATTGCGGTCCTGTCCTGCGAGCGGGAAGCGGCCGTGTTTCAGGTCGACGTACGCGCGGCCAAGGAGAAAATCAATCGGCTCCAAATCGCCCCGATGGGCCGAACCGTCGCCGATGCCACCCAGGACGCCCTGACTCTATTGGCCGAAAGTGAACACCAGCAGCGCGAGGTTTATATTCTGACCGATCTGACCGAACCCGGCTGGCCCGGCGATTCAGGGGGTACGATCCAGAATCTCATTGCCGGAATGAAGCCCGAGACCGGCGTTTTCGGAAAAACGTCAGACAAGGAACTCGGTGTGTTTATCGTCGATGTCGGGGCGGAAAAGCCCGTGAATTCAGCGATCACCCGGTTCCAGATTTCGCCGGAAACGGCTACGGCCCAAACGCCGGTGCGTATCGACCTGGAACTCTCCCACATCGGTCCGGCCCTGGAAAAAACGGTGGAAGTTGTCCTCACCAGCGGGGCTAACGAACGGATTCGGACCTCGAAGAACCTCTCGTTTCCCGAGGGCGAATCGAAACGAAGCCTGACGTTTCCTCTCGCCGCCTTCGAGCCGGGAACCCATCAAGGGAAGCTGCGCTTTTCCGTGCCTGACGCGCTTACGGTCGACGACGAGGTTTGGTTCACCGTGCAGGTTCAAACGCCCTGGAAGCTGCTGATCCTGGCCCCGCCGCCGGTTCGTGAGTCATCGCAATATCTCTTGGAAGCCCTGAAAACCGCGGAATTATTTGACTTTGAAACGGCTGCCCTGTCATCGCTGTCCGGTATGACGAAGCGGGAATTGGAGGCGTTTCGCGGCATTGTACTGCTGGACCCCGACCCGATGGCGGCCCCCGTTTGGAAGAAACTGGCCGATTACGTGTCCTCGGGGCACGGTGTCGCGATTTTCCTCGGAGCCCGGGCCAAGGATCTTGCTTCGTTCAACGACCCCACAGCCATGGAAGTTCTCGGAGCCAAACTGATTCAACAGGCCCGGGAGCCCGACGGCGAGCTGTGGTTCATACCCGAGGGCGAGAGTTCGCCGATTTTTTCGACCTTCCGCCAATACCGCCGTTTGGAGACGTTCCCTTGGGATGCGCTGCCGGTTTTCCGCTACTGGCAACTTTCCGAGCTTTCACCCCGTGCCGAAGTGGCCGCTTCGTTCATCGATGGTCGCCCCGCCGTGATTACGCAACCCATCGGACGTGGGAGTGCCGTCACCGTCACCACGCCGGTTTCGGAATTGCCGGACGTTCGAAACCCCTGGAATCTCTGGTCCCGGACCGAAGCGCCGTACATGTTCCTGCTTTTCTCCGAAGGAATCGTCAAACACATCATCGGCATCGGCGACCAACGGTTCAATTACATCGCGGGCCAACAGGCGGTGCTCCGGCCGAACATTGAAACGATTCCGGCAACCTGCCTGATGGGTACACCGTCGGGCAAGTCGATTCGGCTCACGCCGGACACGGTCCTTCGCCGGATTGTCGCCCCGATCGTATCTGAACCGGGCAATTCCCGAATTCGCTCCGGTGGTGCCCAAGAATCCCTGGACACGGGTTTCAGCGTGAATATTCCCGGCGGAGCAACGAATCTGCAACGCATCGGCACGGACCGGCTCAACGCGGTGCTGGGTGAAAAGAATTACAAATTGGTCCGCACGCCGCAGGAAATCGAGTTGGGCATCGCCCGCCGCCGGGTGGGACAGGAGCTTTTTCCTATGATTATGCTCCTGCTCACGGCCCTGTTCGCCGCGGAATACGTTTTTTCGAACCGATTTTATGGTTTCCGTGCGGAAACAACCGGCCGCTAAGAAACGGTAAAGACAAACAACTTCGTCATTCCGGCACAGCCGAGAATTTGGACGAAGGATATCGTTCCTTCGTTGCACACGTTCAAGTGGATACTGTGCAATGAATTAGATTTATCCCGTCCCCGGACCCAGTCGCGGCCTGTCCTCGACTCCGATCGAGGCGAAAGGACGGCATCGTGGTATTTTTCGTTTATTGTTTACCCACCGTTCGTGTTTCCGCTCCTCCCCATGCGAATCAATAAAAAACTGCTCGTCGGCCTCACCCTGATCCCCTTTCTCCTCGTGCTCGTCGGCGGGGTCGGATACTATTCTCTCTACAGGGTCAACCAGAAAACGCAACTGACCGAAGACCAGATCGATATTTTTACTGAAACGAATCAGGCGGCCACGTCCGCGTTCGAGGCCCAGATTGCGTCGTATCTCTACTCGATGACTAAGAACTCCGTTCACAGGGAAGACGTTCGGGAAAACGTCGCCGAAGTCCGCAGGTCCTGCGAGAAGATTGTGCAAAAATTGCGACTGCCCGAGGAACGGGAAGCCGCCGAGCGGATTGCCGACGACGCCGTGCTCTACGAGAAACTCGACGCGCAGTACGCCGAAATCGTCGGCAAACTCAACCAAGCGACCGCACGCAGGCGGGAAATTTTCGAGCAGACCTTCGACCTGTGTCAAAAGCTCGTCGAAAGGGCACGGACCATGGCCCAGAGATCGCGTTACGATTTCGACGTTCGAGGAGAAGGCACGCTGGAAATTTTCATCGACGCTGAATTGGCTCGATCCATGGAACTCTCCGTCGGTTTGCTGCAAAACCTGGAAGCCGTCTCATCGCTTGCCTTCCGCTATATTGCTGTTACAAACGACCAGGAGCGGGAGATGATCGACCAAAAGCAAAAAATCGCCCGGAAAGAAGGCGACGAAAAGTTGCGCGATATTCAAAAAATTCTCCAAAACGACCGACATGGCCAATATTTGATCTCGCAATTCAATGAATCCGTGCAAGAATTGTTCGACGCCATTGAAACGGCCAATGCCCTTGCCGTGGAACTCGAAGAAAACCAACGGGAACAGAACGAGCTTTCCTTGCAGACCGGCCCCGTCGTGGAACGTGTCATCCAGGGAGCTCGCGAACGTGTCCGGGAAACATCCGAGGCGAACAAAACGCTGCTCCAAACGGTTCGATATGTCATTGCGAGCGTCTGCGTGGTTGCCCTGCTTTTGGAATTCGCCGCCGTTTGGATGCTCATCCGGACCGGTTTGGCTGAACAGGCTTCCGCCGCGAAAACGATCTTCCTGGCCAATATGAGCCACGAAATCCGGACGCCTCTGAATGGCGTAATCGGCATGTCCGATTTGCTGCTCGGAACCGACCTGACTCCCAAACAGCGAGAGTACACCGAACTGGCCCGGGCTTCCGGCAAGCATCTGTTGTCGCTTATCAACGACATCCTCGACTTTTCGAAAATCGAGGCGGGCAAACTCGAAATCGAGTACCACGAGTTCGATTTGCCTGATTTGACCGAATCGATTCTTGGAATCCTCGCGTCTCGGGCCATGGAAAACGGCATCGAACTTTGCGGCCTCTTCCTGACCGACATCCCGCAGCGTGTCGTCGGCGATGCGGGGCGTATCCGCCAGGTTCTCGTCAACCTCGTCAGCAACGCGGTCAAGTTCACCTCGCACGGAGGCGTCCAACTTGTCGTTTCCATTGAAGGTCGGAGAGAGAGCCGGAATCATCTCGGCCACATGACGACGTTCAGCATCGTTCGTTTCGAGGTCAAAGATTCCGGCATCGGGATTCCCAAGGACCGCCTCCATCGGCTCTTCCAGTCGTTTTCTCAGGTTGACACGTCGCAGGCGAGAAAATATGGCGGAACCGGCCTGGGCCTCGCCATTTCCAAAATGCTCGTCGATGCCATGGGCGGCAAGATCGGCGTCGAAAGCTTGGAAAACGCCGGATCGACCTTTTGGTTCAATGTTCCGCTCCAGTCGTCCGATTTTGAGGATTCCGTCCACGAATCGACGATCAACAGCGTTTTCAAGCACGGCCACCTCAACCTGGCAAGTCTCCGGGCCATCGTCGTCGGGGGAAACAAAGTTCTGGAGCAGGTCATTCTGGAACAGCTCGCCACTTGGGGAATCAAGGCCAAGTCGTTTTCCTCGAATCGGGAAGCCCTGGAAGCGATGCTGGACGCGAATCAGATCGGTAAGCCGTTCAATATTGCCGTGATCGATTTGAAAACCGAGGACGGCTCCGGCGACGAATTGGTTCGTTCGATCAAAGCCGATCCGTCGCTGCAAAGCGTCTCGACGATTATTTTGGTGCCCCTGCTCATCGACAAAGAAACCAAGAACCGCTTGACGGACGTCGCCGATCGTTTCGTAACCAAGCCGTTTTTTGGTTCCGACTTGTTCAACGCCATCCTCGGCATCCTGACCGGCACGGATGAAACGCCCGCCCCGCATGTTCATCTCAAAGACGATATCGAAAGAGAATGGGATGAAAACGAATCTCTCAAGGGCATCATGAACGGTTTCTCCGAAACCAATTCGAGCGATAAAACCTGGGAAGATGAATCCAAGCCGATCATCCTGGTCGCCGAGGATAATCGAGTCAACCAGATTGTCGTCGGTGAAATTCTCGAACAGGCCGGCTTTCGGTACAGAATTGTCGGCAACGGCCGCTTGGCCTGCGACGCCGTCAAGCAGCGGGCTTATGCGCTCGTTCTTATGGACTGCCAGATGCCCGGCATGGACGGCTACGAAGCCACGCGGCAGATTCGTCGCATGGAAGCCGGAGAAAGTGAGTTGCCCTATTCAGATCGGCTCCCGATCATCGCACTGACCGCCAATGCGACGAGCGACGACCAGCAACTTTGCCTCAACGCGGGCATGGACGCCTATTGCAGCAAACCGGTCAATGCCTCGAAACTGCTGGAAGTCATCGCCCAATGGATTCGATAAAATGAACAAGACGCCAATCCTAAACCCAGAAGGAAACAGAATCATGCCGAAATCCAACGAATACTCCAAAATTTCCCGTCGTGACTGGCTCCGCCTCGGTGGATTCGGACTCCTCGCCGCCGGATGTCCGAATCTGCTGCCGGGTCAAATACAAAGCCCTGTGGCGCCCTCCATGCCGGTTGACCGGGACAGTGGAATGACGCACGTCGTCATCATGCCCGACAATCCCGCGCTGGTGAGGGACCGCGTGAAATGCAACCGTTGCGGCCAGTGCTCGAATTATTGTTACCGCTACGGAACCGTCCAGGGACACCGTTCCTCCGAAAGCCGGCTTTCCTGCATCCACTGCGGCCAGTGTTCCATCCGATGTGAACAGCGATCCATCACGGAACGGTCCGGCATCGCTGAATTTCACGCCGCGCTGGCCGATCCCGGGAAGATCGTTATCGTAACGACGTCACCCGCCGTCCGGGTCGCCCTGGGTGAAACGTTTCAAATGCCGCCGGGAACCTATGTCGAGGAAAAAATGGTCGCCTCGCTCAAAACGCTCGGTTGCGACCATGTTTTCGATACGACATTCGGCGCGGATCTGACGATCATGGAGGAAGCTTCGGAACTGCTACGTCGGTTGGGGAAAAACGAGAAGCCCGACTTTCCGATGTTCACGAGTTGTTGCCCCGCCTGGGTCCGGTTCGCCGAACTGTTCGCCCCGCAACTTGTCCCGCATCTTTCCACGACGAAAAGTCCGATCATGATGCAGGGGGCGATGATCAAAACCTATTTCGCACAAAAAAACGGGATTGATCCGAAGAAAATTTTCAACGTCGCCATCACGCCTTGCACGGCGAAAAAAGCAGAGATTAAAAGGCCCGGCTCGAACACGCTGCGTTTACGGCCCGGCGCCGAAGGGCTCGCGGAAACGGACCTTGTTCTCACGGCCCGGGAGCTCGGCTTGATGTTGCACGAAAAAAAGATCGACTTCCCGAATCTGCCCGGCGAGACTTACGATTCCCTGATGGGCCGGGGCAGCGGCGGCGGCGTGGCCTTCGGACGCAGCGGCGGCGTGATGGAATCGGCCCTGCGTACGGCCTATTTCCTGTCGCACCGGGAAAACGCCCCGCTCAGAAAAGACGTTGAACTTCGCGGCGTGAAGCAGACGGTCAACTGGGTCAACCTCGTACCGCTGGGTCGGATTGCGGGTGTGCGATACGATACGGTCGATTTCAAGGGCCGGGAACTGCGCATCGCGGTCGTTGAAACGCCGGGCAGTCTGCGAGGTCTGCTTGACGCGATGGAGCATGACGGCGAACACTTCGATTTCGTCGAAGTCATGGCCTGCCAGGGCGGCTGTCTTGGAGGCGGCGGGCAACCCTACCCGGCGGAACTCGGCAACGTCGGCGAGCTTATTTATGCACGAAAGGACGCCCTTCAATCGGGCATCGACCGCAGCCGGGTTCGTTTGTGTCACGAAAATAAAGACGTGGCCCGCGCTTACGAGGAATTCCTCGGCGCACCCCTGGGCGAAAAAGCCGAATCGCTGTTGCATTGTTTATCCAACGAGGGCTCCTGATCACGACCATGCCCCACGACGAATCCTTCTCCAGTCCGCTTGACGGAATCGAACTGTTCCGCCAAACCTGGAGGCCCGAGGGACGGCCCCGGGCCGCGATCGTCTTTGCGCACGGAATGCTCGAACACGCCGGTCGACACGGCGATTGGGCCGCGATTCTGGCCGATCGTTACGGCATCGCCGTTTCCGCCGCCGATGCCAGGGGACACGGTCGTTCCGCCGGACGCCGCGCTTGGGTGGACCGTTTCGATCACTTCACGGTCGATTACGGCCAGATGCTCCAAGACACGGCCGAGCGGTTCCCCGGCGCGCCGTTGTTCGCCATGGGATTCAGCATGGGCGGGGCGATTGCCACGCTCACGGCGCTGACCAAGGCCGAACGGATTCCCGATCTCGCGGGTTTGATCCTCGTTGCGCCGGCGATCCGTTTCCGGGGTAAAATGTTCCCCGCGCTCCATTTCACGGCATCGCTGCTCGACTGCTTCGCGCCGCAGTTCAGCGTGATCAAGCCCGGTTTTTCCAGCGTTTCCCGGGACCCCCAGATCGTCCGCGACATGCAGGCCGACCCGCTCGTCCACAAGGGCATGCTCCTGCTTCATTTTGGTACGGAAATTCTCCGGGCCATGCGAACGATCCAGAAACGCGCTATCGAACTCAAGTTGCCGTTACTCATGCTCCAGGGTTCCAGCGACTGGGTCGTCACGCCCTCGGGAGCCGAAGATTTCGTGCGTGAAGCCGGTTCACGGGACAGGACGCTGAAAATGTACCCCGGTTTGTACCACGATTTGCTGCATGAACCCGAGCGGGAGATAATTCTCGACGATCTGGTTCGTTGGGCGAACGATCATCTTCAGCCGATCGAATAAACTTCGATAACACCGCCCTCGAATTCAACCGAGAATCGCAGGAGTCCAATTTTTTAACAAAATGAGAAAATTATCTGTTGACAAAAGACAGCAACTGCTGTATCATTACACTAAATGCAATCAGGAGATTGATTATGCCGAAACCAATTCGAATTCCCCCATCCGAGTGGATCATCATGGAAATCCTTTGGGACGAATCGCCGCTCAGCGCAGCGGAGGTCGCCGAACGCCTGCCACAAAACGATTCACCCGGTGCCGAGTGGAACGTCAAAACCGTCCGTGCTTTCTTGGATCGCCTGATTCAAAAAGACGCCGTCTTGAGGAAAAAAATTCACGGAATGTACGTCTTTGAACCCTTGGTTCAACGTGAAGACGCGTTGCGTCAGGAGAGCCGATCATTTTTGGATCGATTTTTCCAAGGAAATTCCATTTCAATGATCAGCCATTTCGTCGAGAACGAAGAACTGAGCGACACGGAGATCGAACGACTTAAAAAACTCCTCGACCAACGAAAAAAATCATGAATCTTGTCCAAATTTTCTTCGAAATCCTGCTGGGGATCTTCGTGATCCTTGCCGTACGGTATATAGGGGGCAAAAAGCTCGACCCGAAAATTTGTCGACTTCTTTGGATGGTCGTCATTTTCCGGGCACTGGTTCCTTTCTCATTGCCGATCCCTTATCATCCTGCGGGGCTGCTTCCTTCCTGGAGTGAAGCGGCGCGGATTTCGCCTGTTCAAGACGTATCGATCCCGAGTGAGCCGGAGAGAAATTTCGTTTCAAATAATGTTGTCCCGCCTTCCCCGGGTGAAAATATTCCCGATGGAACAGCGACAAGTCATGTCGCGCTCGAATCGACGACGGGAACGAATATCACCGAGCAGAAAAAGATCGGGAAGCGTGAAATTCATTCGTTTTTGTTCGGATTATGGCTATTGGGTTTTACCGCGGTCCTGTCGATGGCCCTGCTCCGTAACCGCCGGATCATCAACCGGTCGATGCGGCAACCGACTCCCGTTCCCGATTGGGTTCAAGAGATTTTCCTTGAACTTCGCGAAAAGCTGCGTCTTGGAACCTGGCCGGTTTTGATCGTTACGCCGTATGTCCCGACTCCATGCCTTGTCGGTGCCGTGCGGCCGAGGATCCTGATTCCCGAATCCCTTATCGAAGACGATACCGATCACGAAACCGTCCGGTTCATGCTCTTGCACGAAATGACCCACTTGAAATCGGGCGACATCTGGTTGTCCTGGCTTTGGACGTTTACGTTGGCCGTGCATTGGTTCAATCCTTTGTTCTGGCTCTTGGGCCGGTCGGTCAAATACGACTGTGAGACGGCTTGCGACGAACGGGTTTTGGAATTTCTCGATGAAAAAGCGCATCGGCAATACGCCGAATCGCTCATCCATATTATGGAAGCGCTCAATCCCAGGCCGATTCGCGTCGCGGGACTGAGTGCTGTCATTGAAACCTCATCGAACCTTGAAAGGAGACTTGACATGATGAACTCACGAAAAACACCGACCTGGAAACGAAGCCTAGCGGGTTTTACCATCCTCGTCCTGCTCGCGGTTTTCACGCTGACGGGTTACGGAGGGCAGAAAAACACGCCGATCTCCGCAAAAAAAGCCCGACTCATGGGCTACGTCGAAAATTATTTCGTGAACAATTTTACGGACATTAAAATGCGGCAATCCCTCTCTTGGGGAGAAGTCGAAACAAATGAGGACGGAAGTAACACGATCCGTTATGGGTGGGAAGCCCTGATGCAAAATGGAGAACGTATCGTCGACATGCGCGATTTTACATTCGACAAAAAGGGAAGCTTCGTTTCCGTGAAACAGGTTCAGCAGTACTCGAATCGGATCGGTACGGAAACCGCCAAAGCGTCTCCCGGTGACTCGCAAAAGGCTACGAGAGCCGGTTGGATATTGCTCTACCGGTCAGAATTCACCGAGGCGGAACGGAAATTCCAAGAGGCCGTGAAATTGGACCCCAAAAACGCGGATGCCTATAATGGGCTCGGTTGGTCGCTACTTCACCAGGGTCTGACAATCGAAGCCAAGGAATCTTTCGCAAAATGTCTCGAACTTGCCCCGGAAAACGTGGCGGCGCTGAATGGCGTCGGTCAAATCGCCCGATCGGAAGGCGATGATAAAACCATGCTTGACGCATGGCTCAAAGCCGTGGAAGTGGATAAAGGGGTACACAATCCTTTGATCGGGCTTGCCAAATACTACGAAGAGAAAGGCGACAAGAAAAACGCGGCGAAGTATTACAAGATATGGATAGAAGCCGACCCGGCCGACAAAAATGCCAAGGCGGGGTTGGAACGGACGAACATAGGGAAGGAATCGGGCGAAAAGATCACACCGGAAGAAGCCAAGAAGGGCCAGCGTACCGAAATGGCCGGTTGGCAACTGTTTCATCAATGGAAATTTGATGAAGCGGAAGAGAAATTTCAGGAAGCCGTAAAACTGAATTCCAAGAGCGCGAGGGCCTACCAAGGACTCGGTTGGTCGCAACTCAATCAGGGATTGCCGCTTGAAGCGAAGGAAAGCTTTGAAAAATGCGTTGAACTGGATCCGAAAAACGCGGCGGCGTTGAACGGGTTGGCCCAGATTGCCAGGAGCGAAGGCGATGAAGAAGCGATGTTGCGGTTTTGGCTCAAGGCGATCACGGTGGATAAATCGGCGACCGGGCCCATGTTGGGACTTGCCACATACTATGAAGAGAAGGGCGATAAGAAAAACGCCGTAAAGTATTACAAAATGTTGAGTGACGCCGACCCGACCGACGAGCATGCCAAGGCGGCATTGGAACGAATGAATATAGGGAAAAAATCGGGCGAAAAGACCACGCCGGAAGAAATCAAGAAGGGCCGACATGCCGAAATGGCCGGTTGGCAACTGTTTGGGCAATGGAAATTCGATGAAGCGAAAGAGAAATTTCAGGAAGCCGTAAAACTGAATCCCAAGAGCGCGGGGGCTTACCAGGGCCTCGGCTGGGCTCAACTCAATACGGCGGAGCCACACAAAGCCAAAGCGACCTTCGCGAAATGCCTCGAACTGGACCCGAAAAACGTGGCGGCGTTTAATGGCATCGGCCAAATTGCCCGACACGAAGGTGATACCAAGACGATGCTCAATGCCTGGCACAAAGCGGTCGATGCTTCTAAAGAGATAAGCGATCCCTTGATCGGTCTTGCCAAGTATTACGAAGAGGTGGGCGACAAGGAAAACGCCGCGAAATATTACAAGATATGGAGCGAAGCCGCACCGAACGATAAAGCCGCCAGGGAAGGATTGAAACGAATGAGCGGCGAGTGATGGATCAACGTTTTTGAATTCGCCCGCTATTTTGTCCCAAGGAGTCTCCATGATCGCAAGAACCGTCCTTTTGTACGCTATTTTATCGAGTTCGCTTTACGCCGCCGATTGGATGCAATGGCGCGGCTCGAATCACGACGGTATTTCAACCGAAACCGGCCTGCTGGAATCCTGGCCGGAAGGTGGACCGAAATTGCTGTGGAAAGCGGACGGACTTGGTGACGGCTATTCCAACATTTCCTTCGCCAACGACATGATCTATGGCATGGGGGACCGTGACGACGGATGCTTCCTGTACGCTTTGGATGTCAACGGAGGCAAGGAACGTTGGAGCTTGAAAGTCGGAGACCCCGGGGCGAGCAAAGGGAATGCCTTTCAAGGACCGCGATGCACGCCGGCAACGGACGGCAAGCTCGTTTTCGCGATCGGGCAGTTCGGCGATTTCGTTTGTGCCGAAGCGGAGACCGGCAAGGAATGCTGGCGGGTCAACGTTGCCGAACAGTATGGCGGATTCGTTTCGAAAAGCCCCAAGTCCGGGGGCCAGTGGGATTTCTCGATGTCACCGATCCTCGACGGCAATCGCGTCGTGCTTCCGATCGGCGGCGAAGGGGGAACGGTCATTGCTTTCGAGAAGAGCGCTGACGGCCCGAAAATTCTTTGGAGAAGCAAGGAAATCATCGACGGTGCGGCGTACACATCCCTTGTTCCGCTGACCTTGGGCGGAAAGCCTCAGTATGTGCTTTTGACGATCCAAACACTCGCCGGGCTCGATCCCGAAGACGGCCAGGTACTTTGGAAGATTCCGTTTCTCGCCGGGGGCTTCGAGGTTTGCAGCGACCCCGTCTTCCGGAAGGACGGGGAAAATACCTGTTACATCATGGCGGCGCGCAAATACATCGGAGCGCTGGGACACAAACTCGTTCACCAGGACGGTCGATTCGACATCAAGAGAATCTTTTATGAAAGACGCCTTGAAAGCCATCACGGCGGCATCGTTCGAATGGGGGACCATTTCTACATGCTGACGGAGCGGGAGTTGGCCTGCGTCGATCCTGTAACGGGAAATATCCTCTGGAGCGACCGGAGCGTCGGCAAAGGTTCGATTCTCGGCATCGACGGCAAGTTGATCGTTCGAAGCGAAGCGGGCGATGGTACGGTCGCTCTGGTGGAAGCAACGCCGGAAGGATACAAAGAACTGTCCCGATTCGACCAACCGGACCGCTCGGACAAAAACAGTTGGACCCACCCGGTCGTTTACAACGGCAAGCTCTATCTGCGCGACCGGGGATTGTTGCTGTGTTATGACGTGGCATTTCCTCATGCCTCCGCCGATCCCCGGACACCGTAAGGAAAGAAGAATCACCGTGCAACGATAAAGTCTTTCAAGCACGTCGTGAACCTGGGCGTGCGGTGTTCTTTCTGCGGCCGCCAGCCGGTTTCCATGCCCTCGGCACCCAGGAAAACGGTGCGTTTGCCGAAGCGGTCGTTGATCTTGTCCAACGATTCCATGAGCCGGCGTTCCAATTCCCGACGGGCCGAGTCCCGGGTTTCCTCCGGTTCGAACAACACCC
>JBEBTM010000073.1:0-12469 GCA_040393745.1 Thermogutta terrifontis
AGTCATTTTTTGTGCGGGGGGTTTCTCCTCCGGCAATGGGCGGGTATAATGTCCCACGTTACGTTTGAAGCGCCCTTAGTGTAGCGGTAACACGATAGCTTCCCAAGCTGTAATTGAGGGTTCGACTCCCTTAGGGCGCTTTCGGGCCGGAGTACCGCCTAGATTATAGACGTTATTTCGCTTCGATTTTGACCGTGGCGGTGCCTTGGTTGTCTTCCAATTCTCCGGCGAAGTCGTTGATCCTGAAGTACACGGGAGCCGCTGATTCCGCCGTGAACTCGCAGTCCGCTCCAACGCTCCGAGGCATGAAAAAGCCGATTCCGGGGGTCTTTTCCGGATTCTCTAAACTCTGGTCCGGAACCTGCGTCATGAGCAGCCGCCCCATCGGCAAGGCGTTGCAATAACGAATCGTGATGCCGTCGGGTTCGGACCACCAAACGCCGGGCTCCCGACCGAGTTGAAACCGGCCCGCGGCGGTAATTCGGTAGCGCCGGCCCGACTCGAAATGGTAGCCGCTCGCCTGCCAGCCGCGGTCGGCTCGAACTTCAACCGTGACTGTTTGACCCGGTGGAATCGGTTTGCTTTCCGGCAGCTCCCCCAACCGGGTTCGCTCGAAATCGTAGTGATAATCGAGATTCTTCAAGTAATCGAACCAGTCGTTTTCGTATCGGGCAACGATTTTTTTTACTGCCCTACCCTGCCCCCCTTGCTCCTGCCGGAGCCGATCCAAAAAGCGTTCGGGTAAATCGGCGGCGTTTCCGTGCAGATTCCAGGCAATCCTCCGAAACGGGCGACGATATTCGGGGTGCCCCTCGCAAAAGGCGGCAAAAGCCCAACTCCAGGCGTAGGCCTCGTTGGCATCGTAATCTTCCGAGGCCAATTCGTAAATGCCACGCGGACTTCGGTAGACGTTTCGCCCCACGGCCCCCTGAATGTGTTCGATCCGGCCCCAACCGCGTAATTCGGATTTCTCCTTCGGAAAATAGGCCAGCGTGAGGGTATCCTCCTGCCAATGGTGCGTCGAAAGCACTTCGGCGGTGCCTTCACGATACCAGGGGGGCCCCCAAACACCAAAGGCCCAACCCATGAGGGCGTGAATGCCTTCATGCAAAAGGAGATGTCGACGGTAGTAGTCGCTGCTTTGATTGCGGAGCCATATCCGGCAGCGAAGCGCGTAACCGTTGCGCAGGTGGGGAACCTGCCAAACCGCGCCGCCGCGTTTGAATTTGTCCTCGTCTTCAATCAAAAAAGCCTCGACGATGAACGAGTCCGCGGTTTTCGGGTCCAATTCGAAATATTCGCAGACCATGGGAACCATTAAATCAAAGACTGCGGGAAGTTCGTCGACGGATTCGGACGCGGGCAAGTCGGTGTAAAGCCGAATATGCTTGCCGTCGAGTCGCCGAACACCGTTCTCTTGCAGTCCGGCTTCGTCCAACGGACGCTCCCGGGGCCAACTTGCCCGAATACGCTCGCCGATTTTCAAGGCGTCCGCGGCCGTGGGAAGCTCGCTTGCAAAAACGGAAATCGCAAGGCAAACGAAGCAAATCGGCAGCGTCAGCGGTAACACCGGAAGTAGGTAGGCGACTTCTTTCCCGTTTTTCGTCGTTCGGAATATTTTGCTCTGGACCATTCTATTCGAGTTTGTTAGTATCCGCATCCAAACTGTCAATCTTTCACGGATGAACCACTGAAACCTGATGGAGCGAACAATGCCCAGCATAACAGAAATCGATCCCGTACTGAAGTCCGTCCGCGATGCCGCCCGACAATATGGCTTTTCCGCCGAAGGGGCCGTGGGCCAGCAAATCCTGCTCCTGGGTGACGCCTTTTACGGCTATCGCTTCACGTCGCAGGAATATACCGCCGTCTGGTCCGCCTCGGATCAAAACCTGAAAATTTTCGACCTACACGGCAAATGCCTGGGTAGCGTCATGATCTGCGCGTTTGTGGAGGATCTGCTCGAAGAGGAAACATCCATCCAGATGCCAAGATTTGGAACGATGCGGCGGGCCGGCTGACCGATCATCCCCGCAGCGCCGCATCGACAATGGTTCGGGCTTCGTCCAGAATCGTTTGCAGATGTGTTTCGCTCCGGAAGGACTCGGCATAAATTTTGTAAATATTTTCCGTTCCCGAAGGCCGGGCCGCGAACCAGCCTTCGGTGCTCACGACTTTGAGCCCGCCGATGGACGCTCCGTTTCCCGGCGCGTTGGTCAGTTTCGCTTGGATGGGGTCGCCGGCCAAGGTTTCCGCCGTGACTTTGTCCGGAGTCAAATTCTTAAACGCGGCCTTCTGTTCCGGTGTGGTCGGCTGGTCGATCCGAGTGTAACAGGAACGTCCGAACTTCTTTTCGATTTCCAAGTACAGCATGCCGGGGTCCTTGCGGTTGCCCGCAAGCACCGACTTGGCAAGGATTTCCGCCGCGAGAAGGTTCAAGATGACGCCGTCCTTGTCCGTGGTCCAAACGTCGCCGTTTTTGCGTAAGAAGCTCGCACCGGCGCTTTCTTCGCCGCCGAAGCCGATCGTGCCGCTAAACAAACCGTCGACGAACCATTTAAACCCGACGGGCACCTCGACAAGTTTCAGGCCCAGATCGGCGGCCACGCGGTCGATGATGCCGCTGGAAACCAGTGTTTTCCCCACGCCCACGCCTTTCGGCCAGTCGGGCCGATTGCGAAACAAATATTGAATCGCAACGGCCAGATAATGGTTCGGATTCATCAGTCCGACCGACGAAACAACGATCCCGTGACGGTCCGTGTCAGGGTCGTTGGCAAATGCGATATCGAAATCGTCTTTCATTCCGACGAGCCCCGCCATCGCGTAGGGGCTCGAACAGTCCATCCGGATTTTGCCGTCGTGGTCGACCGTCATGAACGAAAAAGTCGGGTCCACGGCCTTGTTGACGACGGTGATGTCCAAGCCGTATTTCGCGGCGATGGGTTCCCAATATTCAACGCCGGCCCCGCCGAGAGGATCGACCCCGATGCGAATTTTCGACGCGGCAATGGCGTCCAAATCGATGATATTCGCCAAGTCGGCAATGTAATCGTCGCGAAAATCGACGGCTTTGATACGGGCCGATTCCAAGGCTTTTTCATAAGGAATTCGCTTCACGCCCTGCAAATTCTTGCGGAGATAATCGTTGGCTTTATCCTGAATCCAGCCGGTAACGTCGGTGTCCGCGGGTCCGCCGTTGGGACCGTTGTATTTGATGCCCCCGTCGGTCGGCGGATTGTGTGACGGCGTGATGACGACCCCGTCGGCCAAGCCGGTTTGCCGGGCCCGGTTGAAGGTCAAAATGGCGTGGGAAATCACCGGCGTGGGCGTGAAGGCATCGTCGGTTTGGTAAACGACGTCGATTCCGTTGGCCGCGAAAACTTCCAGGGCCGTCTGCTGGGCCGGACCGGAAAGATAATGCGTGTCCTTGCCCAGGTACAAGGGGCCCGAGTAACCTTTCTCGGAACGGTAATCACAAACGGCCTGGGCAATCGCGGCGATGTGCGATTCGGTAAAAGAACCGTCGAGCGAGGTGCCCCGGTGGCCGCTGGTTCCGAAGGCGACAAGTTGCCGGGGATTGTTCACGTCAGGCCGGGTTTCATAATAACCTTGACGAAGAGCGGCCAGATCGACGAGAATCGACTTCGGCGCCGGTTTCCCGGCAAGTTCATGGATCGGCATTTTTTCTATTCAAAAAGAAGGTTGAGCGGGCGGATTTCCCAATCATTATAAAACGACAGGAGCCGGATGTGGAGGCGAGGCATGTTATTTTTCCGCTTCTCGGCTTAGCCCTCGAGCTTGGTCGGCTCGACCCAGATGATCCAAGGCGTCGGCGGCGTTCTTGAGCGACTGGACGGCCAAAACCTTGTGCTCCGGATAGAGAATCGGAATCCGCATCCAGGCAATGATCGCGTTTTCCCGGTCGCCGACCTGGGCTGCGGCGATACCGTAAAGGAACAGGGGCCCCGCCCGATTGGGCTCGTCGATCCGGGCCAGGATACGTTGCATCCGGGGCAGTTCGGCCGGACCGCGCATGGTAGGCAAACTCTGCTTCCAAAGAAAAGTCATGGCAAGGAGTCCGACCTGTATTCGATGGTGGATCGCGCGGTTTTCCGGGCTCGTTTTCTGCTTCGATTCGTCGACCTGAAGCGAATCCAACGAGGCGACGAGTTCCCGCAAAACTTGTTGCCCTCGTGCTCGCTGCCGGGAATCCGCTCCGGTCGCGAGCACGGCGGCGGCTAAAAGCGTGGCTGCCGGACCGGGAACGGGCGTTTTGACGGGGTCCAGGACATCCCGAGCAAGCGATTCCCCGCGAGGCAGACCCGTCGAAACCGAGGGCGGCAGAAACCAGGGAAGCGGCAGACAATCCAGAGGCGGCTCGTTCGGGTCGTTCAGGCAATAATTGAAATACTCGGCAACGGCCTGGTCCATTTGCCCCAGTGCGTTGTGCGTCCGGATCAATTTCACCGTGACCTTGAGCCAATCGGCCCGCTGTCCCTGCAACGCGTTGCGAGCCTGTTGGTACGGAAGCAGAGCCGCCGTGTAATTCCCAGCCTCGAAGGCGGCGTCGGCGCTTTTGAGCAGCGTAGCATCCTCCGCGAAAACGGGAACGGATACGGTGAGAAAAAAAACAAAAAAGGCAATGAAGCGTCTGGGCATCGGTAAAAAATTGGAAACGCTTTCTCCTACGAGCGCCATGCGAGTTCGGCCCGCTGATCGTGTTTGGGATGCTCGGGATCAATCGACCGCAACCGGAGCGTCATGCCGTCGTCCCGAAGTTCCATGAAAACCCAGGCGAACGGCTGCGTTTGGTCGAAACGCCATGCCGTGGCAGGGAGGTTGACCATGTGAATGGCGTCCTGTTTCAGCAGTTTCCAAACGTGGGAATGTCCGAAAACATACGCTTTGACCTGCTTCCGGGGCTCGATAATGTCGAAGAAATCCCCGGTGTCCTGAAGCGAGTGGCCGTTCGACGCCACGGCCCGGGTGTAATCGGGATAGTGATGCGCAACGAGAATCGCGGGCTTGTCTTTTCGGGCGTCCAGTTCATCGGCAAGCCAGCGGAGTTGATCCTTACCGAACAGACCCGGCGTGCGATTCGTTGTTTCGAGTGAGTCCAGGAGGAAGAAATTCGCTTTCGGCGTTTCCAGAATGGACGTAAGCCGGTCAGGCACCATTCTCGGGGCGGTCCGCCCGCTCTCCCGAGCTGCGGCGTCGAGAAAATTCCTGCGGTTATCATGATTACCCATGACAAAGTGGACATCCATGCCCGCTTGGCGAAACGGGCGAAATTCTTCGAGCAACGTGGTGTAATCCTTCGGCAAACCTTCGATGTAAACGCAATCACCGCTGACGATCAAACCGCCGGGCTTGCCAACCTTACCCGAGAGAATATCCTCGCGAATTCCGGCAAGATGCTCGAAGGGCTTCACCGGCGGCGTGCCCCCGCTGCGGTCCCGGTCGCCGGGGATATGCGTATCGGAGAGAAAAGCCCAGGTGTCCTGCGAACGGATTTCGTTTTCGGCTTGAAGCGACGCCGGCAACAGGACCGCTCCGGCGCCGACAAGAACGCTTTGGAGAAATCGACGACGGGAAATCGCGGGAAGGGAAATCGGCATGGCAAAACTCGATGAAAACAGGGGATGTCATTGAAAAACCGATGAGGTCCAGTTTACCGGAAAAGCTCAGGAATGCAACTCTTGAAAACCAACGTCCAAGTCGATAGAATACCCTTTATCGAAGTAGAATTTCTTCAACCTCTTGTCGTCGACCCTTCGGCGCCGCACCCCGTATTTTTCCATGAAAAAAATCAATCGCCGCGACATGTTAAAGGCTTCGACCCTTGCCGGAGCCGGAGCTCTCATTCTCACCAACGGCATCCTTGCCAAGGGCCAATCGCCTAACGAAAAACTGGCGGTCGCCTGCATCGGACTCGGAGCCCAAGGCAATTACCAGGTCAGCAATCTCGGCAAAATGGACGATGTCGAATTCGTCGCCCTGTGCGATGTCGACGATGTCCGGGCCGGAAAAGCGTATGAAAATTTCCCGAAAGCGAAAAAATTCTACGATTTTCGGGAAATGTTCGACCAGATGGAAAAATCCATCGATGCCGTGGCCGTGAGTACGCCGGACCACACGCATTATCACCCGGTCATGCGGGCTCTGCGAGCCGGTAAACACGTCTACTGCGAAAAACCGCTGGCCCACTCCGTCGCAGAATGCCGAATCATCACGGAAACGGCCGCGAAAATGAAGGTCGCCACCCAACTCGGCTGCCAGCGTCACGCGATTCCGAACATGGCCCGGGTGGTCGAGCTCGTCCAAAGCGGTGCGATCGGCGATGTGACCGAAGTGTATTCCTGGATCGGCGGCGACCGTGGTATGCCCGCGATGCCCGACAAAACCGTGGACCCGCCGAGCACGCTCAAGTGGGATCTCTGGCTGGGCCCCTGTCCGACCGACTGGAAATATTCCGTGAACGTCAACAAAGAGGGCAAAGAGTCGGCAACCTTCGCTCCGTATAACTGGCGTTTCTGGTGGGACTTCGGCACCGGCGAAACCGGCAACTGGGCCTGCCATATTCTCGATATTCCGTACTGGGCGCTTGGTTTGAAATACCCGACGAAAGTTTCGGCAACCGGCCCGGAAGTCGACGCTCAGCGGACCCCGAAAGAAATGCATGTCGTCTATGATTTTGCCGCAGATGGCAAACGGCCCGCCCTGAAATTGTTCTGGTCGCATGTAAAAACGGCGATCTGCTTCGAAAAATACGGCCTCAAACCGGGCATGAAGACCAAGGAAGGGCAGAACGTGAACCCGAACACGCTGTTCGTCGGCACGAAAGGCATGCTGCTCGCGGGCTTCGATCGGCACCTGCTCTTGCCGGAAGACAAGTTTGCCGATTTCGAGCCGCCGAAGCCGACGATTCCCCGTTCGCCCGGCTTCCATCTGGAATGGGTCAACGCCTGTAAAGGCGGAGAAAAAGCGACCTGCGATTTCTCGTACTCCGGTCCCATGGCGGAAACGGCGATCCTGGGCAACACGGCTTATCGGGCCGGCCGCAAAACCTTCGACTGGGATGCCGCAAACATGGTCGCCAAGGACTGCCCTGAAGTCCAGGCCGCACTGAAACCCGAATTCCGCAAAGGCTGGGATTACTAGTGCCCTTATCCGACTTATGTTTCAGCGAATACTCCTGACAGGCGCGTCGGGATTTATCGGACATCATTTGACCGCGCGCCTTTGCCGAGAAAAGCATCAGGTCCGTTGCCTGGTCCGGTCGGGGTCCGTAACCGACCGACTCATGGATTTTAACGTCGAACTGATTCATGGCGACCTTTCCGACCCCGCCGGTTTGGACCGGGCCGTGGACGGTTGTAACGTGATTTTCCACCTCGGCGGTCGCGTTCGAGCCCGAAATCTGGCCGAGTTCATGAAAACCAATGCCGAGGGAACGCGGAACCTGGCACGGGCCGCCTGCAACGCACGAACGCCGCCGCTTTTGGTGGACGTGTCCTCGCTGGCCGTGGCGGGACCGGCGAAAACGGTGCCCAAACGGGAAAGCGATATCCCCAAGCCGATTTCCGATTACGGCCGGAGTAAATGGGCCGGAGAACAGGCGCTCGCCGAACTGGCGGATCGTTTGCCCTGTTCGATTGTCCGACCCGGCATCGTTTTCGGCGAGGGCGACATGATGAATCTCAAACTTTTCCAAATGGTTAAAAAGCTGGGCTTCTGCCCCACCCCGGGCTGGCGGGACAAAATTTATTCCTGGATTCACGCGGAAGATTTGGTCGATTTGCTGTTGCGCATCGTCGAACGGGGCGAACGATTGCGAACCGACAGTTTCCAGAAAGACGGCGAGCACTCCGGTCACGGGGTGTATTTCGCATCCACGGACGAAGGTCGACCGTTATCGGAGGTCGGCAAGGAAATCGGCCGCAGTCTGGGGCGAAAAAAAACGCGTGCGTTCCATTGCCCGCCCGTCGCCGTTTGGGGAGTTTCAACTTATTATGAAACACTCAAGCGAGTCACGGGCAATCCACAACCTTTCGACTGGGCTAAAGCGGCGGAGTCATTCCATCACTGGCGTTGCAGTCCCGAGAAAGCGCAACGCCAACTCGGCTTCGAGCCCCTGAAGCCCTTCGAGGACCGCATGGACCAAACCGCCGTCTGGTACAAGGAAAACGGTCTTTTGCGCTGAGGTAACTTCCATGAAGACAAAGAAACGCCGGTCGTATTTTGACCGGCGTTTCCTCTGGAAGGAAGCACTGCTATCGATTTCGGTGGCGTCGCCGCAATATCGAAGCCCCAAAAAGAGTTCCCACTCCGACGATCAACGCCGTTGCCGGTTCCGGCGTCGCGTTCGGTTTCACGTTGATTAACGTTTGACTGGCCGACGTTCCTCCTTCGGCGACCCACACGTCGATCTCGTAATGGGTATAATCGTAGCCAATCGAATCCCACGTGATGTCGCCATTCAAAGCGGAGATGAAATCATTGGCATACCCGGCAATCTCGTCGCTGATCCCCGAAAGCATCAGGAAATCCCCGCTTAAAAGATCAAGGCCCCCCGACGTTTCCGTCAGGATTTCCCAAATGCAAAGCTGGAGAGCCTTGGCCAGCGCAACATTTGTCATGTCGCCATCCATGTCAAACGCGGATGAGTAAGTGTTTCCAAAAAGACTGTCGATGGCGGTCTTCTGGAAATCACTGTAAATGGTAAGATCCGCGGAATCCAAACTGTAATTGCCGTAAGGCTCTCCCGACGATCCGAAACCGGAACTGGTGTTCACGCGAAAATCACCGCAAAATGCCAGGAAAGACTCTCCGGTCGTGGCATTTTGAACTTCCATCGGTGAAACATACACACTTTTTTCCGACGAACCATCTCGAAATTTTGCGATGGTGCCCGTGTCGGTAACCCCACCGCTCAACATGTCCGCTTGAACCTGAGCGATGAGCATGCAAAAGAAAATCGCGAGACCGACAACCGATGTGATAAGTTTTGTTTTCATTGTTTCCTCTCTATGACAAGAAGGTCGGAACATATTCACACGATGACCCTGTGTGAAACGCGTTGAATTGTTTCCCTTTGAAATTTTTTTCACACGACGACCGACACAAGGATCACCACCGGTCGCAAAATTTCATCGGTCACGAAAAGCGATCACGAATCGCTATTGAAAAATCTTCACGAATCGCTTCAAAAGAACCGGCTTGATTTCCATCGAAGCGAACGACAATTCCAATAACCGTGGATTGCAAATCGCGTGCCAATCAACCAAGGTACGACATAACTCCATGAAAAACAACGAGTTCAAGCCTATTACATTCGCAACGATTCGATCAACGTATCGATAAAATGCTACATTGAAGAGCAGTATAGGTGTTTCAATTTGCATCACATGACTTGACAATGAATCTCCCTGATTTTAGGTGCGATATTCTCAACTCCCCAAGAAGAAATTAAGGTGATCCCCTTCCCCGACGGCATCGACGGAAACTCCGTTTCTCAGCTGATGACCGCAATTCCGTCCTTGTGAAAAAACGGCCGCATCGGTATAATCACCACACGTTTGATGTGGACTATATTTCTCTTTTTGAACCATTTCATCCCCGCCTCTTTCATCGGGCCTCTTTTTATGAAAACCGACATCAATCAGCTCATGAACCAAAGCGGGGTCAAGTTTGGCACCAGCGGCGCTCGAGGACTCGTTGTCGACATGACCGACACCGTCTGCTTCGCTTACGCGCTTGGCTTCATGCAATACGCCAAAAAACAGGATGCCCAATTCAACCGCGTTGCCGTGGCTTACGATCTGCGAAGCAGTTCGCCTCGTATGGCCCGAGCCGTTCGGCGTGCCGTGGCTCATTTCGGCCTCACGCCGGTCGATTGCGGTGCCATCTCCACACCCGCCCTGGCTCTCTACGGTTTTTCCGAGCGGATTCCCTCGATCATGGTCACCGGAAGCCACATCCCCGAGGACCGCAACGGCATCAAATTCCACCTGCCCGCGGGCGAAATACTGAAGAAAGACGAAGCGGCGATTCGCAAGGAAATCGTTTCCCTGCCCGACGAGCTGTTTGACGCCCAAGGCATGCTCTCCGCTGACGAAGCTTCCGGAACCGTTTCCGGAAACGATGAAGCCAAAAAACGTTACATAGATCGATACGTTCGGGCTTATGGCAAGAAATACCTCCAAGGGTTCCGCATCGGGCTTTACGAACATTCTTCGGTCGCGCGGGATCTCCTGTACGATCTTTACACCACTCTGGGGGCCGCGGTCACCCGGTTGGGCCGTAGCGACGTCTTCGTTTCCGTGGACACCGAAGCTGTTCGGGACGACGATCTTTTCTTGGCCAAACAATGGGCCTCCGGGAACGATCTGCCGCCGGGCGTCAAGGGAACACCGGAGAACCCACCCTTTGACGCGATTTTATCCACTGACGGCGATGGCGACCGGCCGCTCGTATTCGACGAACACGGCCATTGGATTCGCGGCGATGTTGCCGGTATTGTTACGGCTCGCAGCCTCTTGGCCGACTGCGTGGTCACGCCGATCAGTTCCAATACGGCCTTGGAACGTTGTCATTGGTTCGAAAAAATCGTCCGTACGAAGATCGGTTCACCCTATGTGGTCGAGGCGATGCAAGACGCCGTCCGAGAAGGTCGGCAGCGCGTGGTCGGCTACGAAGCCAACGGGGGATTCCTGACCGCCACGTCGATGTATCCGGACGAAGAAGAACCGCTTCGCCCGCTCACACCGCTGCCTACGCGGGACCCGGCCATCGTCCACATTGCGATTCTGGCCTTTTCCAAGCGGCAATCATGCGTCCCGCTGTCCGAAATCACGCAGCAGCTTCCGCGCCGGATCGTCATGAGCGACCGGCTCCAGAATTTTCCACCGGAACTGTCGCAGCGCAAGATGGAAGAACTCATCACCGGCGGGCAGGAACTCATCCAGCTCGTATTCGCCCACTTCGGGGAACTGGAAACAGTGGACTTAACCGATGGCTTGCGCATGACCTTCGGCGATGGGGATATTATCCATGTCCGGCCCTCGGGCAACGCTCCGGAACTGCGATGCTACACCGAAGCGGACACGCAGGACCGCGCGGCATCGCTGCTTTACGGCACAATGAGCATTCTCGACTCTTGGCGTCGCCGGTCGCAGTTGAACACGTATCCGTATCAACAGTGAAAATGGGGGCGATACCAATTCTCAAAGAAGTCCATTTTGAGTTGGACCGTGCGGTGGACCGGGTAACTCAGGCGACGACATACACGAATTGGAAGAAGACGACTGGCTTTTATTGATGAACACATTGACGTGCCTGTACTGCTTAATTTTTCGCGTTCAAACATCAATGACAATGACCTGCGAAGACTAAAAAAACTCAAAAACCTTCAAGGGTTGTATTTAAACGAGTGCCATAGCATCTCAAGGAAAGGGTTAAAGATGTTGGCGAATATGACAGAATTGCGAATACTTTTTCTTTGGAGCATCGTTAACGCTCGATTTAGCGAAGTCCTTATGGGGCCGGTTGATCTAAATTTTTTACAAAATCTGACAAAAATGGAAGACCTGTCGATCAAATCCAGCGATGTAACTGACGACAGTTTGAATAGTTTGAGAAACATGAGAGCCCTCAAGAGTTTGAGCCTCACTGGTTGCTCAAAAATCAGTGATAAAGGAATCGCTCATTTGGATACGTTGACGAATCTCGAAAGTATGTTTTTTCCCGGATGCAATCGCTTAACGGATACCTGCCTCGTACCGTTTCAACAGATGGCCAACATGAAGAAGCTATCATTAAGCGGGTGTGGCAATATAACGAATGTCGGCATCACCATTTTGAAAAACATGACCTCACTTCGGGAACTGTCTATCGGATGTAAAGAGTATGGCAGCAAAATATCAGATGCCGGGCTGCCAAATCTCTACCATTTGCGCGAATTGAAAGAATTACGATTAGATGGATGCGACCAAGTAATGGGGGCGATAAACCAAGTGGACCGGGGTTGGGGGGCCTTGGCGACTTTGGCAACCTTCGCCGGTATTTTATATTCGTTCTTTGGTAATCGGAGTTTATCAAGGTCAATCTGATCCATCGGCCCATTATTAGTCATAATACAGATAAATTAGGAAACGCGCGGCTGCGTGCGTTTTTTGCACGCAGCCGCGCAGTTTATATTTCGTCATCCAAAAGCTGCATGACCTCGGCCCACATGACCTCGCCGCGTTCGTCCATGTACCGATCCGGGTAGCTGACGATCTCGGCGTCGGATCGCAGTTTTAAACCGCCCAGAACGCTCCTGGAGGCTTCGACGAAACATTCTTGGGTTTCGCGTCAATCGCCTCCGCAGGGGCTTCTACAAGGACGGCATCATGGACCGGACAACAAACCCGAATGTGAACGGCAGTTTGAAAGTGCAGCGCACGGAAGATTAAAAATACGGCGC